>NZ_JBICII010000120.1:0-23135 GCF_043101865.1 Pseudomonas sp. zjy_15 | reverse complement strand
GGCTTGATCAACGAAGACGGCACCTTCAGCGTCACGCTGTTCCCCGCCCAGGCCAATGGAGAAGCCCTGGACATTCGCGTGGTGGATGCCGCAGGCAACGCCTCGGCACCACTGCAATTCGATGCGCCGGACATCACTCCGCCCGATGCGGTCACCGACATCCTGGTCGGCGCTGACGGCCTGGCCCTGAGCGGTCGCGGCGAGCCCGGCGCCACCGTCGAAGTACGCGATGCCAATGGCACTGTCATCGGTACCGGCACTGTCGGCGCCAACGGCACCTTCCTGATCGACCTCGCCCCGGCCGCACAGCCGGGCGAGCAACTGAGCCTGGTGCAGACCGACCCAAGCGGCAACGCATCCTCGGCACTGCAATTCGAAGTCCCGGTCACCACTGCGCCTGTCAGCCCCAGCGACCTGGTGGTCGCCGAAGACGGCAGCAGCATCAGCGGTACCGCACCTGCCGGCACCCGCGTGGAAGTGCATGACGCCAACGGCACACTGATCGGCACTGTGGTGGCTGGTCCCGACGGCAGCTTCACCGTAACCCTCGACCCGGCCCAGGCCAACGGCGAACTGCTGGACGTGGTCGCCATCGATGATGGCGGCGTTTCCTCGCTGCCCACCCAGATCACCGCCCCCGACATCACCGCCCCTGCCGCACCGACCGAATTGGTGATCAATACCGACGGCAGCGTGGTCACCGGCCGTGCCGAACCGGGCAGCACCGTGCGCGTGCTGGCCGCCGACGGCACCACGGTGCTGGGTAGCGTGGCAGTGGGCGCTACCGGCAGCTTCAGCATCACCCTCGACCCGCCACAGGTAGACGGCGAGGTGCTGCAAGTCACCGCCACCGATGCAGCAGGCAACGCCTCCACCGCCGGCAGCCTTACTGCTCCGGACATCGACGGCGGCGACACAACGCCTCCGGAGGCCCCGACCAACCTGGCGGTCAACACTGCCGGTAGCCAGCTGACCGGTCGCGGTGAAGCCGGTTCCAGCCTTCAGGTTCGCGATGGCGCAGGCACCGTGGTTGCCACGGGCACGGTCAACCCAGATGGCACCTTCGCCATCACCTTGAACCCGGCCATCACCGATGGCAGTACCCTGCAAGTGACCCTGACCGACGCTGCCGGCAATGTCTCGCAACCCGGTTCAGTCGCCGCGCCAGACTTGCAGTCCCCGGCGCAGCCAACCGAGCTGGCCTTGGTTGATGGTGTGACCTTCACCGGCCGCGGCGAGCCCGGTGCCACCGTACAGGTGCGCAATGCCATCGGCAGCCTGATCGGCACAGGCCTGGTCAACGAAGACGGCACCTTCAGCGTCACGCTGTTCCCCGCCCAGGCCAATGGTGAAGCACTGGACATTCGCGTGGTGGACACCGCCGGCAATAGTTCGACGCCGCTGGCGTTCACTGCACCGGACATCACGCCGCCAGCTACTGTCAGCAACATCGTGGTCGGCGCCGATGGCCTGGTGCTCAGTGGCCGGGGCGAAGCGGGTGCTACCGTACAAGTACGTGATGCCAACGGCACTGTCATCGGTACTGGCACCGTCGGCGCCAACGGCACCTTCGAGGTCGACCTGGACCCGGCTGCCCAGCCGGGCGCTCAGTTGAGCCTGGTGCAAACCGATGCGAGCGGCAACGCCTCCGAGGCCCTGCAATATGAAGTTCCGGTAACCACTGCGCCCGCCAGCCCAAGCGACCTGGTAGTTGCTGAGAACGGCGTCAGCATCACCGGTACAGCCCCGGCAGGCAGCCGCGTGGAAGTACACGATGCCAACGGCACACTGGTCGGCAGTGTCGTGGCAGGTGTCGATGGCACCTTCACCGTCATCCTCAACCCGGCCCAGGCCAACGGCGAATTGCTGGACGTGGTGGCCATCGACGGCAGCGGCGCTACATCGCTACCCGTGCAGGTCACCGCACCGGACATCACCCCGCCGGTCACCCCGAGCGAACTGGTGATCAATGCCGACGGCAGCGTGGTCACCGGCCGCGCTGAAGTGGGCAGTACCGTGCGTGTGATGGCCGCCGATGGCACCACCGTGCTGGGTAGTGTGGTGGTCGACGCCACTGGCAGTTTCAGCATCCCCCTCGACCCGCCACAGGTAGACGGCGAGGTGCTGCAAGTCACCGCCACCGATGCGGCAGGCAACACCTCCACGGCCGGCGACATCACCGCACCGGACATCGACGGTGGCGACATCACCCCACCGGATGCCGCGACCAACCTGGTAGTCGACCTGGCCGGCGCCCAGCTCAATGGCCGCGGCGAAGCCGGTGCCAGCGTGCAGGTGCGCGATGCCCAGGGCAATGTACTGGCCAGCGGCTCGGTCAACCCGGACGGTACCTTCCAGATCACCCTCGACCCACCGGTGAAAGATGGCAGCAACCTGCAAGTGGTGCTGACTGATGCCAGCGGCAATGCTTCTGCACCGGCGTCGGTGGCTACCCCGGACTTGCAGGCCCCGGCCCAGCCGACCGGCCTGGCCTTGGCCGACGGCGTGACCCTGAGCGGCAACGGCGAGCCTGGCACGACAGTGCAGGCCTTCGATGCCTCGGGCAACTTGCTCGGCACTGGTCTGGTCAATGAAACCGGCAGCTTCAGCATTACCCTGTCGCCAGCCCAGGCCAATGGCGAAATCCTCGATATCCGTCTGGTCGATACCGCCGGCAATGTCTCTTCACCCCTACAGTTCGATGCCCCGGACATCACCGCACCTGCCGTGGTCAGCAACATTGTGGTCGGCGCCGACGGCCTGACCCTGGGCGGTCGCGGCGAAGCCGGTGCAACCGTCGAGGCGCGCGATGCCAATGGCACGCTGATCGGTACCGGCACAGTGACCGCGAACGGGACTTTCCTGATCGACCTCGATCCAGCTGCGCTGCCGGGTGAACGCCTGAGCCTGGTACAGACCGACCCGAGCGGCAACGCCTCTGAAGCGCTGACCTACGACGTGCCACTGGTGGTCACGCCTACCAGCCCGAGCGAACTGGTCGTGGCCGCCGATGGCAGCAGCATCAGCGGCTCTGCTCCGGCAGGCAGCCGTGTGGAAGTGCATGATGCCAACGGCACGCTGGTCGGTAGCATCGTGGTGGGTGCCGAAGGCACCTTCACCGTGGTGCTCACACCGGCCCAGGCCAATGGCGAGTTGCTGGACGTGGTGGCGATCGACAACAACGGCACCTCGTCGTTGCCGGTGCAGGTCGCCGCACCAGACATCACCCCGCCTGTGGCACCCAGCGATCTCGCAATCAGTGGCGATGGTAGCGTCGTCAGTGGCCGCGCCGAATCAGGCAGCACCGTCCGTGTGCTGGCCGCCGACGGCACCACGGTGTTGGGCAGTGTCGTGGTGGGGGCCAGCGGCGCTTTCAGCATCGACCTCACTCCGCCACAAGTGGCAGGCGAGCAGTTGCAGGTGACGGCCACCGATGCCGCAGGCAACGCCTCCACGGCCGGTAGCGTCACCGCACCGATCGTGGACAACGGCGGCGACACCACACCGCCGGAGCCCGCTACCGAGCTGGCCATCAGTAACGATGGCCGCACAGTCTCCGGGCGCGGCGAAGCGGGCGCCACCGTGGAGGTGCGCAACGATCAGGGGCAGGTGCTGGTGAGCGGCACCGTTCAGCCCGATGGCAGCTTCAATGTACAACTGCCCACCCCGGTGGTGGATGGCTCGTCCCTGCAAGTGACCCTGACCGACGCCGCCGGCAACGTCTCTACACCTACCCCGCTGACAGCGCCGGACCTGGTGGCACCGCTGCAACCAACCGACCTGGTACTGAGCAATGGCGACAGCCTGGTCGGCACTGCAGAAGCAGGCGCCCGAGTGGAGGTTGAAGATGCCTCGGGCAACCTGATCGGTAGCGCCATTGCCGAGCCGGATGGCAGCTTCAGCCTGACCCTCGACCCGCCACAGGCCAATGGCGAAACCTTGTCCATCACGGTGATTGATGCAGCAGGCAACACTTCGGTGCCGCTGAGCTACGTGGCCCCGGACATTACCGCGCCAGCGATCGTCGCCGACGTGGTGGCAGGCGATGGCAGCCTGGCAGTCTCGGGCCGTGGCGAGCCCGGTGCCACGGTGGAAGTGCGTGATGCCCAAGGTGCAGTCATCGGTACCGGCACCGTGGCGCCAAACGGCACCTTCGTGGTCGATCTGGAGGCACCGCTGGCCGCCGGAGAGAACCTCGTGCTGGTGCAGACTGATGCCGCCGGCAATACCTCGGCAGCGGTCAGTGTGACCGTTGCCGATACACCGCTGCCCGAAAGCCCGAGCGGCGTGGTGGTGGCCGGCGACGGCTCCAGCGTTTCCGGTACCGCACCGGCAGATACGCAGGTGCAAGTGCGTGACGCGCAGGGCAATGTCCTGGGCAGCGTCCAGGCCGGCCCGGATGGCAGCTTCACCATCGGCCTGACCCCCGCACAGGCCAACGGCGAGGCACTGGATGTCGTGGCGATTGACGGCGCTGGCAACAGTTCGCTGCCTACCCAGATCACCGCCCCCGATATCACCCCGCCCAATGAAGCCAGCGAACTGCAACTGAACGCCGAGGGCGACCTGCTCACCGGTCGCGGTGAACCGGGCACCACCGTGCAAGTCATCAGCGCCGACGGTACTGTGCTGGGCAACGCCCAGGTCGGTGCCGACGGTGTGATCAGCGTGGTCCTGAACCCACCGCAGACCGACGGCCAGGAACTGGACGTGGTATTGCGCGACCCGGCTGGCAACACCTCGACCGCCACCATCGTGGCGCCCGATACCGACGGCCCGCTGCAACCCTCCGGGCTGGCCATCGATACCGCTGGCATTCACCTCACAGGCCAAGGTCAAAGCGGCTCCATCGTCACCGTGCGTGACGCCGAAGGCAACGTGCTGGGCACTGCCACCGTGGGCGGTGACGGCCGATTCGACGTCACCCTCAACGCGCCACAACGCAATGGCGAAAGCCTGACCGTGGAAGCTACCGATAACCTGGGCAACAGCGCAGGGCCAGTGGACTTCACTGCACCCGACTCTACCCCACCGCAAGTGGTCACCAGCCCGGCCATCGACGGCACCGGCACCACGATCACCGGCAACGGCGAACCAGGTGCTACTGTCACCGTGCGCGGACCGGACGGCAGCGTGCTGGGCAGCACAGTGGTCGGCGCTGGCGGCGCTTTCGAAATTACCCTCGACACGCCGCAGACCAACGGCCAGGCACTGACCGTGGAGCAACGCGACGCGGCCGGCAACCTGTCGGCGGCGGTCGACCTGTTGGCACCGGATACCCAGGCACCCGATAGCCCCACCGATTTGGTCCTGGCTGGCGACGGCAGCAGCCTGAGCGGCAGCGGCGAGCCGGGTGCGCAGGTGACCGTGACCGGCACTGGCGGCGCAGTACTGGGCACCGCAACGGTCCAGCCCGATGGCACCTTCCAGGTGGCAATCGACCCGCCACAGCTCAATGGCCAGACGCTGTCTGTCACTCAGGCGGACAATAGCGGCAACGGCTCGCCCGCTGGCACCGTGACCGCACCTGACCTCGAGGCACCGCTGCCGGCGCAAGGTCTGGGCCTTGACCCTACCGGCACACTGCTCAGCGGGCAGGGCGAGGCAGGCAGCACCGTAGAGGTACGCAACGCTGCGGGCGACCTGCTAGGCACCCTCCCGGTGAATGCAGACGGCACGTTCGAAGTGGCACTCTCCCCCGCACAGACCAACGGTGAAGTGCTGTCGGTGGTGCTGATCGATGGCGGCGGCAATGCCTCGCCGTCGGCCACTTTCACCGCTGACGACAGCACTGCGCCAGCTGCGCCTGCCGACCTCACGATCACCTCGGGCGGCAACGCCATCCAAGGTACAGGTGAAGCTGGCTCCACGGTGGAAGTGAAGCTTGCCGACGGCACGTTGGTCGGCACCACCGTCGTGCCCGCTGGCGGTAGCTTCACGGTCCCACTGTCGCCCGCACAGCTGGACGGCCAGCCCCTGGATGTGACGCTGACCGATGCGGCCGGCAACATTTCGCAGCCCAGCCAGATCATTGCGCCAGACATCACGCCACCGGCACTGCCCACCGACGTTGCAGTCAACGGCGATGGCACCGCTGTGACCGGTAACGCACCGGGCGCCAGTTCGGTGACTGTGAGCGATGAGGCCGGCAACGTGATTACCGTTGCGGTCAACCCGGATGGCAGCTTCAGCGTGCCGTTGGATATCCCGCAGAACAACGGCCAGACCGTGACCGTGGTGGTGACGGACGCAGCCGGCAACGATTCGGCACCGGTCTCTGTGACTGCGCCGGACACAACCAACCCGGAGCCCGCCACCGGCCTTACCGTAAGCCCGGACGGCAGCTCGGTCGGCGGCACAGCCGAACCTGGCAGCACAGTGGAAATCCGCAACCCGGATGACACCGTGCGCGGCACTGTAACTGCAGGGCCGGACGGCACCTTCGTGATACCGGTCGACCCACCCCTGGCATCAGGCGAAACCGTCGATGTGGTGGTGATCGATCCTGCCGGCAACGAATCGCCTGAAATACCACTGACTGGCCCGACAGGTGCCGAAGTGGCCACGCCTTCGGCCCTTGCCATCAGTGCCGACGGTTTCCTGCTGACCGGTCAAGGTACGGTCGGCTCGCTGATTACCGTGACATCCGGGGGCGCCACCCTGGGCAGCGCTACGGTCGGCAGTGACGGTACTTTCCGAGTGTTCTTCCAGGACGCCCAGCTCAACGCCCAGACCTTGCAGGTCAGTGCCAAGGCTACCGCCGATGGCCAACCTTCGGTGCCGGCCATTATCGTGGCCAATGACACCACGGCACCTGACGCGCCGACGCAGGTAAACCTCAACGCCACCGGCAGTACGCTGACCGGCCAAGGCGAAGTGGGCGCAACCGTGCGCGTGACAGACGCACAAGGCACCTTGCTGGGGACTGCAACCGTGGACAGCAATGGCCTGTTCAGCGTCAGCTTCTCGCCGGCCGTGGCCAATGGGCAGAACCTGATCGTGACCCAGGCTGATGCTGCAGGTAACGTTTCGCTCGCGGCCACCCTGCAAGCGCCTGACCTGCAGGCACCACTGGCGGCCAGCAACCTCAGCCTCAACAGCGCAGCCACCGTGCTCAGCGGCCAGGGCGAAGCCGGTGCCAGCGTCACCGTGCGCGACGCCAGCGGCGCCATCCTCGCCACTGGCACCGTCAACCAGAGCGGCCAGTTCCAGATCACCCTGCCCAGCGCGCAGGTCACCGGTAGCCCGCTACAGGTCACCCTCAGCGATGCCGCGGGCAATGTGTCAGGCCCGGCCAGCCTGGCCACGCCAGACCACACACCGCCGGCGGCCATCAGTAACCCGGTGTTGAGCCAGGACGGCCGCCAGCTTTCCGGCAGCGGTGAAGCGGGCGCCACGGTACAGGTACGCAATGCCGCCGGCGCCTTGCTCGGCACAGCCACGGTGGGCGCAGACGGTCGCTTCACGGTGACTTTCGACACGCCACAAGCAAACGGCCAGGTCATCGGCGTGACGCAAGTGGATGCCGCCAGCAACACCTCGCCTGCGATCAATGTGACAACCCCGGACCTGACCCCACCCGCGCCTTTGACCAACGTGGTGCTGAACAGCAACGGCCTGACCCTGACCGGCCTGGGCGAAGCCGGTGCCACGGTCACCGTTCACGGCCCGGACGGGACCATCATCGGCACCGGCCTGGTAGCGGCCAATGGCAGCTTTACCCTCACCCTGAACAGCGCCCAGCTCAACGCCCAGCTCCTGAGCGTTACGCAGACCGACGCGGGCAACAACACCTCCATCGCCGTGGCGGTCACCGCACCGGACTTCACCCCGCCTACGGCACCGACAGCACTCGCCCTGTCGGCTACCGGGCTGCAACTGACCGGTAACGCCGAAGCCAACAGCACCGTGACCGTACGCGATGCCAGCGGCAACGTGCTGGGCACAGCGGTAGCGGGCAGCAACGGCACCTTCCAGGTCACCCTGAACAGTGCCCAGACCAATGGCCAGACGCTGCAGGTAACCGCCACCGACGCAGCCGGCAACGTGTCGCCGGCCGCACCTTACACCGCAGCCGACACCACGCCGCCGGCTGCCGTGACCAACCTGGCGGTGTCCGCCAATGGCGCCACCCTCACCGGCGATGGCGAAGCAGGCGCAACTGTGACCGTACGGGCACCAGACGGTACCGTGCTAGGCAACGTTACAGTGGCGGCTGACGGTCACTTCAGCGTGTCCCTGTCGCCGGCAGCGATCACGGGTGAAAGCCTGAGCGTGGTCCAGGTCGATGCCGCACAGAACATCTCCCCGGCACAAAGCGTGACTGCGCCAGGGGTGCTGGCACCGGCCACGCCGGACAACCTGATATTGGCCGCCGACGGCTTGTCAGTGACCGGCACCGCTGAGGCGGGCAATACAGTCAAGGTCTACGGCCCCAACGGCGTATTGCTCGGCAGCAGCCCGGTCGGTAACGATGGCACGTTCACTGTCAATCTGGGCAGTGCACAGGCCAATGGCGAAGTGCTGCAGGTCAGCGCAACGGGCACCGATGGCACCGTATCGCTGCCCGCTACCCTACAGGCACCGGACACCACGGCACCGCAGCCACTGACCAATCTGGTGTTGTCCAACGACGGCCTGATACTCAGTGGCCGCGGTGAAGCAGGTGCCACCGTTACCGTGCTTGGCGAAGGCGGTATCGACCTGGGCACTGCCGTGGTCGATGCCAATGGCGACTTCAACGTCGACCTGAGCGCCGCTCAAGTCAACGGCGAACAGCTCAGCGCCAGCCAGTCCGATGTGGCCGGCAACGAGTCCAACAGCATCAGCCTGACAGCCCCTGACCGCGTCGCGCCGGATGCTGCCGGCAACCTGGCCTTCGCTGGGGGTGGCAGCTTGCTGAACGGTACCGGCGAAGCAGGTGCCGCCGTGCGTGTGCTCGCCGCTGATGGTTCGGTGCTGGGCAGTGCAACGGTGCGCGCCGACGGCACCTTCCAGGTCAACCTCACATCGCCGCAGGCCAACGGCCAACAGGTGCAAGTGGTGCTGACCGATGCGGCTGGCAACCAGTCTGCCGCCAGCGCCATCACCGCACCCGATACCACACCGCCAACGGCACCAGGCGAACTGGCCGTTTCCGGTGATGGTGTCACCCTCACCGGCCGCGGCGAAGTAGGCGCGCTGGTGACCGTGACCAACCCGGCAGGCGAGGAAATCGGCAGCGCCACCGTCGATGCCAGCGGCCACTTCACCATCACGCTGAGCCCGGCACTGGGCAACGCCGAGCTGCTCAGCTTCACCCAGGCCGATGCGGCCGGCAACGTCTCGGCAGTGGCAACCCTGCAAACCCCGGACTTCACTCCACCCGACCCGCTCACCCTAGTGGTGATCAACGCCGACGGCAGTGTGGTCAGCGGCCTGGGCGAGGCCGGCGCCACCGTAATCGTCAGTAACGCAGCCGGTACCGTACTGGGCACGGGTATCGTGCTTGCTGATGGCAGCTTCAGCGTCGAATTGTCACCTGCACAAATCAACAACCAGACCCTGTCGGTGCTGCAGGCCGACCCTCCCGGCAACGTCAGCCTGCCGGTCAACGTGCAAGCGCCGGACCTCACGCCGCCAGCTGCGGCAACCGAACTGCGGCTCAATGCGGCAGGTGACGAACTGGGCGGTATCGGCGAAGTGGGCGCCACCGTGCGCGTGTACGTCGGTACCACGCAGGTCGGTACCGGCACAGTGGGCGCCGACGGGACCTTCATCGTCGAGCTGGATGCAGCGCAGCTCAATGGCCAGGTGCTGCAGGTAACCCTGACCGACGCAGCCGAGAACATCTCGCCAATCAGCTCGGTCACGGCGGCGGACACCACACCACCTGCCACCGTGATCGCCGTCATCAACGACAGCGGTACCCAGGTGACCGGTACCGCCGAAGCCGGCACCCGCGTCACCGTGGTCAACAACAACGGCGACCTGCTGGGCCAGGTAACGGTGGAACCGGACGGCACCTTCGTCCTTGACCTGAACCTCCCGCAAATCAACGGCGAAACGCTGACCATCGTCGCCCAGGACGCCACTGGCAACCCGTCGGTACCACTGGCAGTGACTGCGCCAGACCTGACCCCACCAGTGCAGCCGACCGACCTGCTGCTCAACGCAGCCGGTACATCGATGACGGGTACGGCCGAAGCCGGCACCACCATCACGGTATGGGGCCCGGACAACAACATCGTGGGCACGGTGGAAGTGGATGAGAACGGCCAGTTCACTGTGCCGATCAGCCCGGCACAGAACAATGGCCAGTTGCTGACGGTAGTGTCCACGGATGATGCCGGCAACGCTTCGGTGGCGGTCCCTTACCAGACCAACGACACCTCGCCACCCGACCTGGTAACCAACCTGGCGATCAACAACACCTTCAACGTGCTGACCGGCAAAGGCGAAGCCAATGCCACGGTCACCGTCAGCCTCGACGGAAGCGTGATCGGCACCGGCGTGGTGGATGCCGCTGGCAACTTCCAGATAACGCTGGTGCCGGCGGCGGGCTCGCTCGCCACCCTGGAAGTGACACAGTCCGACGGTATCAATACGTCTGCGGTCGCGACCTACGTCACACCCTTGATCGCACCACCCGTGCCGCCAACCGACGTGACCTTGGGCAGCGACGGCCTGACCCTGACAGGCAGTGCACCAAGCGGTGTGGGCATTCGCGTGTACGATGCCGCAGGCAACCTGATCGGTACAGGCAGCGCAACCCTGGACGGCTCCTTCACCCTGACGCTGGACGCAGCCCAGCTCAACGGCGAGCACATTTCGGTAACAGCGGTGGCACTGGTCGGCGGCGAATCGCAGCCGACCTTCCTGCAAGCAGCTGACATTACGCCACCGGCCAACCCGGTGGTGACCAGCCTCTCTGTCAATGGCCTGGTGCTGAGCGGCACGGGTGAAGCCGGTGCCACGGTGACAGTGCGTGATGCCAGCGACAATGTGCTCGGCACGGCGGTGGTGAATGGCGGTGGCGTGTTCACCGTCAACCTGAACGCCGCGCAGCTCAACGGCCAGGTCCTGGGCGTGAGCCAGGCTGACGCTGCAGGCAATGCGTCCGGCAGCACAAGCTACACCGCCGCAGACCTGCAGCCACCTGCCGCCCCTACCAACATCGCCATCGATGGCGCGGGCACCGTGCTTACCGGTAGCGGTGAAGCGGGCGCTACCGTTACCGTCCAGGGCCCGAACGGCCAGGTCGGTACCGGAGTGGTACAGGCCAACGGCACCTTCAGCATTACCCTGACCTCGCCACAGAACGACGGGCAACTGCTGGTGGTACGCCAGGCCGATGCTGCCGGCAACTTGTCCGCCAGCACCAGCCTGACTGCGCCGGACACCACCCCGCCAGCTGCCCCGCTGGCCACCATCAACGCCAACGGCACCTCGGTCAGTGGTTCTGGCCAGATCGGCAGCACGGTCACCGTGCGCAACAGCACCGGTACCGTACTGGGTACCGCAACGGTGGGCAGCAACGGCCTGTTCGTGGTCAGCCTGGCCGCGGCGCAGATCGACAACCAGGCGCTCAGCGTCACCCTCACCGACAGCGCCGGTAACGTGTCCACAGGCACTGCGCTGACCGCACCGGACCTGACCCCGCCTGCGGCTGCCGGCAACCTGCTGTTCAGTGCCGATGGCAGTACCCTCACCGGTACGGGCGAAGTGGGTGCCACCGTAACCGTACGCAGCGCCGGCGGTACCGTGCTGCAAACCGCAACGGTGCAGGCGGACGGCACCTTCACCGTGACCCTGAGCCCGCCTCAGGACAACGGCCAGATCCTGTCTGTGACCCTCAGCGACCCGCGCGGCAACGTGTCGGGCAACGTCAACGTCACGGCACCGGATGTGGATGCAAATGCACCGGTCATCGCCAGTGACAACCTGGCCACGGCCACGGTCAACCTGGAAGCGGTCAGCGCCACGGAGACCTACACCGACAGTTTCACCACGCTGCTGTCGGGCTTCTCCAAGACCTACACCTGGACGGTGGCAGCAGGCAGCACGGCCGACCCTACCCTCACACTGACCACCAACAGCGTGCTGGCACTGCTCAACAACACCAGCTTCACCCTGCAGGTGAAGGACGCCAGCGGCGCTTGGGTGACCATCGCCACCGGCAACACTCAGGGCCTGCTCGACCTGATCGTGCTGCCGATCGGCTTGCAGGTGGACATCGGCGTGCTGCAAGCCGGTGATTACCGACTGACCGTGGGCAGTGGCGGCATCGGCCTGGTCACCGAAGTGAGCACCACGCTGGACATCGTCTCCACCAGCCTGACCCAATTCACCGGCAGCGGCATTGCTACCTCCGGCAACGTCATTACCGACGTGGGTACCGATGGCGCGGTGGATGCCAGTGGCCCGGACAGCGCCGCCGTGCTGCAAGTACTAAAAGACGGCAGCTACGTCTCGGCCGGGACCGCCACGACGGTTCAGGGCCAGTACGGCACCCTGGTGATCAGTGCGGACGGCAGCTACACCTACACGCCCAACGGCAGCCCGAACAGTGTGGGCAAGGTGGATGTGTTCAGCTACCAGCTGGTGCACCCGAACGGCCTGTCCGATACCGCCAACCTGTACGTGCGCATCGACAGCCCGCAAGCCACGGAAATCTGGAGCGACACCAACTACGGAGCACCGGCCACGGTGGTCGACGCAGTCAACGACGTTGGTAGCAGCCAGGTCACCCTGGACAACCGCGTGGACACCAGCAGCAGTACGCTGGGCTCGCTGAACCTGCCATTGATCGGTACCCGTCAGGCCACCTACACCACCACGGTTGCCGCCGACACCACGGCCGACCTGCAGGTGGTGGTCAACTCCGCCAACCTGTTGAGCCTGCTCAACGGCACCACCATCGAGCTACTCAAGCTCAACCCGGCCACTGGCCAGTACGTTCTGGTGCAGTCGGTACCGGGTGGTTCGCTGATCAGCGTGCTGGGGGGTGGCGCCGGGTATACCTTCGAGAACCAGGGCGCCGGTACCTACCAAGTCCGTGTCACCGCCGGCGGCATTGGCTTGCTCAGCTCCATCACCACCAGCCTGAACACCACCACAACGTACCTGACCGAGTTCGTGGTCAGTGGCGCGACAGCAGCCACCGGCAACCTGCTGACTGACGACAACATCGGTTCGGCCTTGACCGTGCTGAGCGTGCTGACAGCGGCCAACACCTACACCATCCCAGGCTACAACGGGGTGAGCGTGGCCGGCACCTACGGCATGTTGCTGGTGCATGCCGACGGCAGCTACACCTACACCCTCAACGCGGGGCTCACCTCGGCGGTGGTCGGCCAGCAAGACACCTTCACCTACGAGCTAAGCCACCCGAACGGCACCACCGACACCGCAACCCTGACCATCAACGTGGACGATGCTGCCGGCCTCACCACGACCACATCGCTGCTGGCCGATACCGGCGACGAATCAGTGGCACTCGCCAGCCTGGCAGCGGCCACCGACGTGATCGCCGGCACCGACGGCAACGACCAGCTCGATGGCAGCCAGGGTGGCCACATCACCCTGCAGGGAGGGGCGGGTGACGACACGCTGTTGGTAGTCGACCAGAACTTCGCCAGCGTCGATGGTGGCACAGGTACCGACACCCTGCTGTGGGGCGGCGGTGATGCCAGTATCGACCTGGGCAACCTGGCCGAGCGCGTGCACGACATCGAAATCCTCGACCTCAACGACACCAGTTCGGTGGCGCTCACCCTCAACCTGGGGGACGTCGTGGCAATCACCGAAACCGGTACCGACACACTGATCATCAAGGGGGACGACAAAGACTCGGTTCACATGACGGACAACTGGACGCTGGTCGGGAACCAAACTGCCGACGGCATCGACTATAACCAATACACGGCCCAGGAGGATCCAAGCCATCACCTGTGGGTACAAAACGGTATCCATGTGGTTTGAGGCCGCTGCAAACCCGCCGGGTGAATGCCCGGCGGCATGGACGACCAGCAGTAAGGGAACTATGTGAAGCGAAGCAGTCCGCTGTCACCGCTGTTGCTGGGAGCCTTCGGGTTCCTGGCCCTGAACTTCCACCCGGTTGCCCAGGCAGCCGATGATATAGACCCCCACCTGCGCCAGATCGGGCCATCTCTATTACGCGATGCGCCCGAGGCGGTGCCCGCCCGCCCGCCCATCGGCATGGCCCCGGTCGCCAGTGGCGAACGGCTGAGCCTTACCGACGCGGTGCTGCAGGCAGCGCAATGGCACCCGAGCATCGCTGAGGCCATCGGCAACCTTTACAAGCAGGGCGAAGGCATCAACGTCGCCCGTGCGGGGTACTACCCACAGATTTCCGGCGGTATCCGCACCGGTTATGACACCGGTTATGGCGGCGACCGCAATAGCCAGGCCCTGAACCTGTCGCTCAAGCAAATGCTCTATGATTTCGGCAAGGTCGACAGCGCCGTCAGTGCGGCCCAGGCTGCTGCCGCCCGCGCCCAGGCCAATATCCTGCTGGTGGTCGACGATCTGGCCCGCGACACAGCCTATGCCTGGATCGAAACCCGCCGCTACGAGCAACTGATGACGATTGCCCGCGACCAGATTCGCGGCGTGGGCGACATTGCCGGCATGGCCCGTCAGCGTAGCGACATGGGCGCCAGCACCCGTTCCGACGTGGTGCAGGCCGAGTCCCGCGTGGAAAGCGCCCGTGCCACCCTGGAGGAGTACCAGTCACAGTACGAGCGCTGGCGCTCGACCCTGGCGGCGCTGATGGGCCGCGTTACCCCTCCGGCACTGGCCGAGGGCTCACCCGCCGAGCTGAACCAGGCCTGCAAGCGCCCTGCACAGGGTGATGACCGCCTGCCCGCCGTGCTGATGGCCTTGGCCCAGCGCGCACAGGGCCAGGCCGAGCTGGCCCAGGCCAAAGCGGAGGCCTACCCCACCCTGTCGCTGCAACCGCAGGTCAATCATTACCTGGACGACGACTACAACCGCGATAACGCACGGCTGGACCGCACCCAGGCGGGCATCTACCTGAACGTCGAAGTCCCCATCTACCAAGGGGGCTCCAT
Source organism: Pseudomonas sp. zjy_15 (assembly GCF_043101865.1). Taxonomy (NCBI): domain Bacteria; kingdom Pseudomonadati; phylum Pseudomonadota; class Gammaproteobacteria; order Pseudomonadales; family Pseudomonadaceae; genus Pseudomonas; species Pseudomonas sp. zjy_15. Next base: position 8,061 of record NZ_JBICII010000120.1, on the reverse strand, counting down.
CAGCGCCCGTACCCGCGCGGCCAGCCACGCGCTGACCGCCGCCGACTCCGCCGAGGACGCCGCACGCCTGCAGGCGCGTCGGGGCCTGGCCGAGGCCATGGCGCAAACCTCCGGGCTGGGCCGCCGGCTGACCTCGCTGGAAGCACGCCAGGCCAGCATTCAGGAGGCACGCATGCTCTACGGGCGTCAGTACCTGGACCTGGGCACACGGCCACTGCTCGACCTGCTCAACGCCGAGCAGGAGATCTACCAGTCACGCTTCGAACTTGCCGGCACCCGCTCCGACCTGCTGCGCCTGGATGTCGACTGCCTGTACAACACCGGTGCCCTGCGCACGGCCTTTGGCCTTGAGGGGCGCAACCTGCAAGGTGTGGAGATCCAGCCATGAGTGATTCGATCGATGTGACCCTGCCCAACCAGGCGCCCGCGCCGGAGCAGGCCGCCGCGCACCGGCCAGACCTTGGCCCCTGGCTTGAGGTGATATTGCAGGTGGCGCACCACTACCGCCTGGACGTATCACCCCAGCGTATTCGCCTGGCCGCTGTGGAGGATGCCCGCCCGTTGAATGAAATCCTCCGCCACATGGCACGTCAGGCGGGGCTGGCACTGCGCTTCGTGCACTTCGATGCCAAGGGCCTGCGGCAATGGCGCACGCCGCTGGTGCTGGAGCTGGACGACGGGCAGTTGGCGGTGGTCGAGTCGGTGACCGAAGAGGATGACCTGGCGGTAGTGTTTGCCGGTGACCAGGGCCTGACTTCGCGCCTGCCCCGCGACACCCTGAAGGGCCGCATCAACCGCGTTGCCCTGCTGCGCCCGGCCCGGCCACTGCGCGATGTGCGCACCGACGACTACACCGCGCCTTACGACCGCCACTGGTTCGCCCGCATCGTACTGCGTGACCTGCGTCCCTATGGGCAGGTAATGGTCGCGTCACTGGTGGCCAACGTGCTGGCGCTGGCGGGCGTGCTGTTCTCGATGCAGGTGTACGACCGAGTGATACCGGCCGAATCCCTGCCCACCCTCTACGTCCTGTTCGGCGGTGTGGTGTTGGCACTGGTGTTCGACTTCAGCATGCGCCTGCTGCGGCTAAAGGTGACCGACCTGCTCGGCAAGCGCGCCGACCTGCGGGTGAGCGACCTGGTGTACGGCCATGCCCTGCGCCTGCGCAACTCGGTGCGGCCGAAGTCCACCGGCTCGTTCATCTCGCAATTGCGCGAGCTGGAATCGATCCGCGACCTGATCACGTCCAGCACCGCTACGGTGCTGGCCGACCTACCGTTCTTCCTGCTGTTCCTGTTCGTGTTCTGGCTGATCGGCGGCGTACTGGTGTTCATCCCGCTGGTCGCGCTGCTGGCCATGGTGTTGCCTGGGTTGCTTGCACAACGGCGCCTGGCACGGTTGGCTAACGCCTCGATGCGTGAGTCGGCGCTGCGCAACGCCATGCTGGTGGAAAGCATCCAGGGCCTGGACGAAATCAAGGCACTGCAGGCAGAGGCACGCTTCGAACGACAGTGGAACCAGTACAACGCGGCCTGCGCACACACCAACCTGCGCCTGCGCACCCTCACCAACGGCCTGGTGACCTGGACGCAGAACGTGCAAGGTGCAGTGTTTGCCGTGGTAATCGTGATCGGCGCCCCCATGGTCATCGCCGGCGACCTCACGACAGGTAGCCTGGTGGCGGCATCCATGCTTTCGTCGCGAATGATGGCACCGCTGGCCCAGCTGACCCATGTGCTGACCCGCTGGCAGCAGGCCAAGGTCGCGCTGCAAGGCCTGGACAAGCTGATGCAGTCGCCGGTCGACCACCCCGAAGGCGAAGCCCGCGTGCACCTGCCGGCGATTCACGGCGAGTACCGCCTGCGCCAGGCCAACTTCCGCTACAGCGAAGAGTACCCGCCAGTGCTGAACATTGGCCGGCTGGATATCCAGCCGGGCGAGCGCATTGCCGTGCTGGGCCGCAACGGCGCCGGTAAATCAACCTTGCTGCAGGCGCTGGGCGGGGCCATGGACCTGGTACAGGGCGAGATCAGCCTGGACGGCATCGCAATGGCCCACCTCGACCCGGCTGACCTGCGCCGTGACGTCGGCCTGCTGCCGCAGTACGCGAGGCTGTTCCACGGCACCCTGCGGGAAAACCTCACCCTCGGCGCCGGCCAGGCCAGCGACCAGGAACTGGTGGCCGCGCTGGCCGCCACTGGCGCACTGGACTTCGTCCGCCGCCTGCCCAAGGGCATGGACCACTTGATCCTCGAAGGAGGCCTGGGCTTGTCTGGCGGTCAGCGCCAAGCCTTGGTGCTGTCGCGCTTACTGGTACGCCAGCCGCAGGTGCTGCTGCTGGACGAGCCGACCGCGTCACTGGACGACATGACCGAGCGCAAGCTGCTGGATAACCTGGAGCGCTTCTGTCAGGGCCGTACACTGGTGATCGCAACCCATCGCCTGAGCGTTCTGCAGCGGGTCGATCGGATCCTGGTGCTGGACGCCGGGCGTATTGTCATCGATGACACGCGCGATGCCGCGCTGGCCAAACTGCAAGGAGCCCAGGCATGAGCGACCATGAACTTCCAGCCTCCTACCTGGACGGGCAGGACGACCAGGCGGTATTCCGTGCCGGCCGCCTGATCACCCTGTGCGCGTTGATGCTGGCGGCGTTCCTGGCCTGGGCGGCCTGGTTCGAGGTGACCGAGGTGTCCACCGGCACAGGCAAGGTCATCCCCAGTTCGCGAGAGCAGGTAATCCAATCGTTCGAGGGCGGTATCGTCGCGCAGATGAGCGTGGCCGAAGGCGACTTGGTCGAGCGCGGCCAGGTACTGGCCCAGCTCGACCCCACCAAGACGGCGTCGAGCGTTGGTGAAAGCGAAGCCAAGTACCGCGCTGCCAGGGCCAGCCAGGCCCGCCTGCAGGCAGAGGTGACCGGCAAGCCACTGACCTTTCCGGCGAGCCTGCGCGACTCTCCTGACCTGATCGATGCCGAAACCGCGCTGTACCAGACCCGCCGCCACGGCCTGGAACAGACCCTGGCGGGTATTCAGGACTCGTTGCAGCTGGTGCGCAGCGAGCTGAAGATCACCGAGAGCCTGGCGAAGATGGGTGCCTCCAGCCGGGTCGAAGTGATCCGCCTGAACCGCCAGCGTTCCGAGCTGGAACTCAAGGCCAACGAGGCGCGCTCGGACTATCTGGTGCGCGCCCGGGAAGAACTGGCCAAGGCCAGCGCCGAAGCGGACGCCCTGTCGGAAGTGATCCGCGGGCGCAGCGACTCACTTACCCGCCTGACCTTGCGTTCGCCGGTGCGCGGCATTGTGAAGGACATCGAGGTCAACACCCTGGGTGGCGTGGTGCAGCCCGGTGGCCAGGTGATGAAGATCGTGCCGATGGACGAACGCCTGCTGATCGAAACCCGCATCGCGCCACGGGACATCGCTTTCATTCACCCCGAGCAGGCGGCCAAGGTCAAGATCAGTGCCTATGACTACTCGGTGTACGGCGGGCTGGACGGCAAGGTGGTGGGCATCTCGCCGGATACCCTGCAGGACGAGGTCAAACCGGAAATCTACTACTACCGTGTGTTCATCCGCACCGAACAGGACAGCTTGCAGAACAAGGCCGGCAAGCGCTTTGCGATCGTGCCAGGGATGATTGCCACGGTGGATATCCGAACGGGCGAGAAAACCATCCTCGATTACCTGATCAAGCCGCTGAACCGGGCCAAGGAAGCCCTGCGCGAACGCTGATCCAGGCGTTTACACACATCGCTTGTGTGTGGGCATACCCGCTCCCACAGGGTCCCAAGCATTGCTGGGTTCTGCGCAAAATGTCTAAAGCCCGACCAAAACAGGCCGATAACCAGTTATCCCCCTGCACCCCACCGAAGGTCACCATGGCCACGCAAAATGCCCGCGCGGATTCGCTATCCCTGCTGCTGTTCACCCTGCGCAGCGGCAAGCTGATGGCAATCAACCTGCTCAAGGTCAGCGAGATCATCCCCTGCCCGCCGCTGACCAAGCTGCCCGAATCGCACCCCCACGTAAAAGGCGTGGCAACCCTGCGCGGCCACTCGCTGTCGGTCATCGACCTGTCCCGCGCCATCGGCGAACAACCACTGGCCGACCCACAGGGTGGCTGCCTGATCGTTACCGAGATCAGCCGTTCGCGCCAAGGCCTGCATGTACAGGCGGTCAGCCGCATCGTGCATTGCCTGAGCACCGACATCAAACCGCCGCCCTACGCCTCGGGCACCCGCTCGTTCATCACCGGCGTGACGCGCGTCGACAATACCTTGGTGCAGGTGCTGGACATCGAAAAAGTCATACACGCCATCGCCCCGCCCGTCGCCGAGCCAGCACACGGCACCTTGAACGAAGAAGATGCCAGCCTGCTGGCCGCGGCCAATATCCTGGTGGTGGACGACAGCCAGGTGGCCTTGCAGCAGTCGGTGCACACCCTGCGCAACCTCGGTATCGAATGCCACACTGCGCGCAGCGCCAAAGACGCCATCAACGTGCTACTGGAGCTGCAAGGCACCGCGCAGGAGATCAACATCATCGTCTCCGACATCGAGATGAGCGAAATGGACGGCTACGCCTTCACCCGCACGTTGCGTGAAACCCCTGACTTCCAGCACCTGTACGTGCTGTTGCACACCTCGCTGGACAGTGCCATGAGCAGTGAAAAGGCGACCCAGGCCGGGGCCAATGCCATCCTTACCAAGTTCTCCTCGCCAGAACTGACCGATTGTCTGGTGGTGGCCGCGCGTACCGTGGTGTTCGCCGAGCACTGATATATTCAGCGACAAACTCCCCGGCTGGCCGCCGGGGGTGACTCGGGCATAATTCGCGCCCCTCGCAAGAAAATTGCCGGAATCACATATGAAGCTTCTCAGCGCTATCCTGATCAGCTGTGCCCTCTTCAGCGGTATTGCCCAGGCCTCCAGTAGTCGGGCCTGGAACGAGCAGCGCCAGCAGATGCTCAAGGCCTGCCTGACCGCCAGCCAGTTCAAGGACGCCCACGCCCGCGGCAAGCCCGCCGAGTTCGATGACCAGGCAGGCATGAGTGCCCTGCTGATCGAAGGCGTCTATCCACAAAAGCATATGCAGCAGCGCACCGGCACCGAGCTGTGCCTGTACGACCGCCAGCACCAGCGTGCCTTCGTCAGCGAATGGAGCCCGGAAGCCAAGTGAACGACAGCTTACGTTTCGGCTGTACCGGCTGCGGCAAATGCTGCACCGGCCACCATGTGCCACTGACGCTGGCCGAAGCTCGTCGCTGGGCGGACGATGCCGGCCAGGTGGTGGTATTGATCGAGGCCTTCGTCGTGGACGGCCCTGGCATGCCGCTGGAGCAGCGTGACCATGTGCTGCGACGCTCCCATCCGGTGAATTGCGGCGAGGGCGAGGCACGTATCTCGGTGACCTTTGCTGCATTCAACCCCGGACGTTGCCGTAACCTCGACGCCAACGACCTCTGCACCATCTATGAGCATCGCCCGCTGGTCTGTCGCATCTATCCGGTAGAAATCAACCCACATATTCCACTGCGGCCAGACAGCAAGGACTGCCCTCCGGAGGCCTGGCAACAGGGGCCGGAGCTGATTCACGGCACGCAACTGGTCGATGTGGAACTGCAGGCGCTGGTACAGGCTTCGCGCCAGGCCGACCGTGATGACATTGCGGCCAAGGTGGCGGTATGCCAGGCATTGGGCATGACTACCAGTGCGCTCAAGGGTAACGGGTTTACCGCTTACTTGCCGGACATGGGGGCGTTTGCTGCGGCGCTGGCGCAGGTGCCGGGGAATGAAGGGGCGCAGTGGACCTTGCATGTGCAGGATGAAGCGCTGACGGCGAGCTTGCAGGCACTGGGTTTGCGCACGACCCATGAAACCCCGGTGTATTACGCCTTTATCGGTTTCTAGCCTGACCATCTTGCCCAGGGCGGCGCACTGTGCAGGTGCTCTAGCACGGGACTTTCGCCGAAAGTCCCATTATTTCACCCAACGATCGTTACCTTTTGCGCAACAGTGCTTATCGCACTTCGCTCTGTTTCGAGTGCACTGAAAGGACTAACTTTACCCCTGTCCTCATTAGCACTTGCACCGCAAGAAGGTAGTTTCAAATGTCCAACAGTATGGGTATTGCCAGCGTCTTCGTCCTGTCTTCCCTGTTGTTGTCGCCACTGGCCATGGCCGAAGAATCCCCGGCTTTCGTTGCCCGTAATGCAGAGCTCGCGGCGGTCCATCAAGAGGCCCGTGACGCTGTAGCCGCAAATAAATCCGACACCGTAAAAGACGCGAAACAGACAGCTTCCAAAGTCACCGTCGACACCAGTGCCGACAGCTGATCAAACGCTGTCACTGCTCCTGTTTTCCCTTGGCTACGCCATGGGCACCTCCGGTGCCGATATGTTAGCCTTTTAAAGGCCGCTGCCAATCAGCGGCTTTTTTTATGTGCTTCAACTCTCAGCCTGGTTGTAACGTCCACCTATAAAAAAGATGCACATTCAAAAATAAAAACTGCCCCACCGTCAGACCAAAGGAGCTAGTACCGGTGCCTTCCGCGTTTCGCTTTACCCCGCTTTTCATTGCGTTGACTGCAACGATCCCTTTCGCCGCTCAGGCAGATGAAGACAAGGCTGATGGCTTCATCGAAGGTTCGTCGTTCAACCTGCATTTCCGTAATGCCTACTTCAACCGCGACAACCATAACGCCGGCGTGCGCGACACCCGCGAGTGGGGCCAGGGCGCGGTGGCACGCTTCGAGTCGGGCTACACCCCCGGTGTGGTCGGTTTCGGCCTGGACGCCCATGCCATGCTGGGCCTGAAGCTCGACGGCGGTGGCGGCCATGCCGGCACCAGCATCCTGCCCGAGCACATCAAGGACGACGGCGAGCTGGGCGCAGCCCCGCACTCGTTTTCCACTGCCGGTGCCGCGGTCAAGCTGAAAGCCTTCGACACCGAGCTGAAAGCCGGGGACCTGTTCCTCACCAACCCGGTGATCGCCGGCGGTGAAACCCGCATGCTGCCGCAGACTTTCCGTGGTGTGAGCCTGACCAACACCAGCATCGACGGCCTGTTGCTCGAAGGCGGCCAGGTCAGCTTCACCCACCCGTACAACCAGAGCGGCCACCGCCGCATCGACACCTACTACGGGTCACTGGACGAGCACGACAAGAGCAAGCACCTGAACTGGGCCGGCGCGTCGTGGAGCGGTACCGAGCACATCACCGCCAACCTGTACGCCGCCGAGCTGAAGGACATCTGGAACCAGTACTACGCGGACTTCGACTACACCTATGTGGTCAATGACCTGGTCAGCCTGAATCCGGGCGTGCACTTCTATCACACCCAGGACACCGGCCAGGCCCTGCTAGGCAAGATCGACAACAACACCTACAGCGTGCACTTCACCGTCAACGCTGGCTTCCACAGCGTCACCGCCGCCTACCAGCGAGTGAACGGCAACACGCCATTCGACTACATCAACCTGGGCGATAGCGTGTACCTGGACAACTCGCGCATGTACTCGGACTTCAACGCGCCGAACGAGCGCTCGTGGAAACTGCAGTACGGCTATGACTTCGCCGGTGTCGGCGTGCCTGGTTTGAGCACTTCGCTGTCGTATTCGCGCGGTGAGGCCGACCTGACCAAGGCCACTCAGGACACTACTCACTACGACTACTACCGCGAAGATGGCAAGAACGCCATGCACTGGGAACGCGACCTGGACGTGAAATACGTGTTCCAGGAAGGTGACCTCAAGGACCTGTCGGTGCTGGTGCGCTATGCCACCCACCGCGGCAGCCAAGGTTATGCGTCGATCGACAGCAACAGCGACAACGATGAAGTGCGGGTAATCGTCGACTACCCACTGAACGTGTTCTGATCTTGCGCTGCAAGCATCGCCTATAACCCTGTGAGAGCGGGTTCACCCGCGAAGAAGGCACCGCGGTGTTGGGCACCGGCTGCGCCGATGTTCGCGGGTAAACCCGCTCCTACAACGGCCTGTGTCCATTCCCCGGTGTGTGTCCCACCGCAGATCAGTGTTGTAGGAGCGGGTTTACCCGCGA
>NZ_JBICII010000011.1:0-18894 GCF_043101865.1 Pseudomonas sp. zjy_15 | reverse complement strand
TCCGCGTAGGAGCGGGTTTACCCGCGAATACGGTGGCGGCGGCAACAGTGAACGGCGGGGGGAAATTGGCCAGCAGGGCCGGCCTCTTCGCGGGTGAACCCGCTCCTACACGACGGCCTGTGTCCAACCCCCGGTGCGTGTCCACCACCAATCTGCGTAGGAGCGGGTTTACCCGCGAATACGGTGGCGGCGGCAACGGTGAAAGGCGGGTGGGGATTGGCCAGCAGGGTCGGCCCTTTCGCGGGTGAACCCGCTCCTACAAGCTGGACAGCCCCCCGATGCCTACACCGACTCGTCCGCCGACCGCGCACCTTCCTGCACCAGCACCATGCTCTGCGGCGAAGACAGTGGAATACCTTCATCACGCAACCGGCCAAGAATGGTGAACAAAAGATCGCTGCGGGTGCCCGACACCTGCCGCGGCCCGGCCACGTAGCCACTCACACCGATCACCATACCGCTGGCCGTCAGGTCCTTGAATGATACCGAGGCAGCGGGCGCGTCCAGAATCGCCTCATGCTCATGGTAAGCCGCCAGCAGCAGCTCCCGCACACGGTTGGCATCAGTCTCCAGCGGCAGTGTCAGGGTAATGCTGACCACACCCAGCGCATTGCCCATGGTCACGTTGCGCACGTTCTGCGAGATGAACTGCGAGTTGGGCACGATCACCGTGGAACGGTCAGACATCTGGATCTCGGTGGCGCGTACATTGATGCGGCGGATATCGCCCTCGACACCCGCCAGGCTGACCCAGTCGCCTACCTTGACCGGGCGCTCGGTCAGCAGGATCAGGCCGGAAATGAAGTTCTGCACGATCTGCTGCAAACCGAAACCGATACCGACCGACAGGGCACTGACCACCCAGGTCAGGCTGGTGAGGTTGATGCGCAGGGTCGACATCACCAGCATGGCCAGGAACAGGAAACCCAGGTAACCCACCAGGGTTACCAACGAGGCGCGCATGCCGGCGTCCATGTCGGTTTCCGGCAGCAGGCGATCGCTTAGCCAGCGCTTGACCACACGGATGGCGAACAGGCCGCCGAGGAAGATCGCCAGGGCCAGCAGGATGTCCTGCGGCACGATGTTAAGGTTGCCGAGTAGCTTGCCCCCGGTCCCATCCCAGTCGCCAAGGCTCAGCAGCAATTCGCTGGGGCTGGTGCCTGACGGCATCAACACCAGCAACAGCGCCAGGAACAGCACGATGGTGCGGCCGACACCGGCCAGTATGGTGCTGACCTGCGCCTGGTGACGAGGCGCCAGGCCCAGGGTCGAGGCCAGTGCCAGGCCACCGGGCTGGCGGGGCGACAGCAGGGTTTCGCACAGGTCGCCGAGGAAGGTGGTCAGCAAGTAGGCACAGGTGATCACCAGGCTGACCCACAACAGCTTGGCGGTGAGGAAATAGGCGAGTGTCAGGTAGCCAGTGAACAGTGCCAGCAGGATCAACGTCAGCCAGATGACCATCACGAACGGGATCAGCCCGGCCAGGCCCGTCGGGCGCTGCAGGTCATGCTTGCGCAGGGTGCGGCGGTAACACAGCAGCGCGCCGGCAAAGGTGGACGCCACCACCAGTGCGGTCAGCCCGTTGACGGCCACCGTCAGCGCCAGACTGACGCCGATCACGCTGTTCATGCGCTCCATGGTCATCATGAACATCAGTGCCAATGCCAGCACCTTCGGGAACCAGCCCAACGCACTGGCGACTTGGTCGTGGATCGCCGGCAGCCGCCAGGACGGGCGCTGCAACATCAGCATGGCGCGGCCCAGGCCGGTGATGAAGGCACTGAACACTACCAGAGTGAGAATGTGGTTGGTCAGGCTGGCGATGTCCGAACCCAATTGCGCATTGCTTTCCAGCCCCCAGCGCAGCAACGAAACCGAGCCGGCGATGGTGCCCAGGGTTGCCAGGCTAACGCCCAGAGCCAAGGCGCTGCGGCGCAGGCGGCCGTCTGGCAACCAGCGGACCATGGCACTGGCCAGCATGCGTTCAAGCACGCGCCGCACCAACGTCCACACCAGAATCGCTGCCACCAGGCTGGCAACGAACTGCCAGCGGTTTTCGGCGCTGAAGGCGCTGCCGATGGCATCGGCCGCCTCGCCGCGCAGGTCACGCAGGCGCGCCACGTCGTCCTGGGTGGGGCGGATGATGCTCTGCCAGAACGCCGGGCTCAGCGGCGAGGCAGCACGGCTGGTGATTTGCGAGTTGAACTGGCTGCGGCGCAGGTTGACGATTTGCGTGGACAGGTCGCGGGCCGACTGGGTCAGCTTGGTGGCCTGATCCTGCTGGGCTACCAGCGCCTTTTTCTCGGCCTCCAGCGCTTTGCGCTGCTGCGTCAGGGTAGCGGCCTCGTCCGGCTGGGCCGGGCCGATGACCTTCAGTTGGTCGTCGAGCTTTCCCACATCGGCAGTGCGCTGCGCACTCAATGCATCAGCTTGACGCTGAACCTGCATCGCAGCCAGCCGCAGTTGCGACAGCACGTCGTCGTTGGCCTCGCTGGTGACGCCCTGGCGGATGAGGTCCAAGCGGTCGCTCAGCTGTTCGAGGCTGGCGTTTTCGTCCAGTGCTGGCGCTTCGGCAGCCGCCAGGTTGGACAATGGCGTGGCCGGGGCCGACCAGGCCGGGCTGGCAAGTACCAGCATCAGGGCCAGCAGGACAAGCAGACCCGGGCAATAACGGTCAAGGCTGACACGCCTCATCGAATATTCCTCTTAGCAATTCGATTTGGCGGGGGATTCTACGCGGCTTGGGGCAGTCAGGAGAGTGCCGTTTCTCGCTTCAGCAATTGCTGTTTGCGCTCCACGCCCCAGCGGTAGCCGCTGATGTCGCCATCCCGGCGCACCACGCGGTGGCAAGGGATGGCCACGGCAATAGGGTTGGCCGCGCAGGCCATGGCTACCGCCCGCACAGCCTTGGGGGCGCCAATGCGCTCGGCGATGTCGGTGTAGCTGACCCGGCTGCCGGCCGGCACCTCACGCAGCGCCTGCCACACCCGCTCCTGAAACGCGGTGCCTTGCACATCCAGCGGCAAGGCCAGGCCCAAGGCCGGCGCTTCGACGAAACCGATCACTTCGGCGACCAGCTGTTCGTAGGCGCTGTCACCGCCAATCAGGTGGGCCTTGGGGAACTGGTCCTGCAGGTCGTGCAACAAGGCCTCGGGGTCGTCGCCCAGCAGAATCGCGCAGATGCCCTTGTCGCTCTGGGCTACCAGTATTGCACCCAGCGAGCACTGCCCAAGAGCGAAGTGAATGGTTGCCCCGGCGCCGCCGGCGCGGTATTGCCGGGGGCGCATGCCCAGGCGCTGGTCGGCGCTTTCGTAGAAGCGGCTGTTGGAGTTGTAGCCGGCGTCGTAGATAGCATCGGTGACCGAACGCTGGCCGTCTTCCAGGTGCGCACGCAGCCGCCGGGCACGGAAGGCCGTGGCGTAGGCTTTGGGGGTGACCCCGGTTTCAGCCTTGAACAGCCGATGCAGGTGGAAAGGGCTGACGGCCAGCCGTGCACCGAGTTGGTCGAGGCTTGGCGCGGGGTCGCTGGCTTCGATCAAGCGGCAGGCGTGGGTGACAAGCTGGCTATGTCGGGTGGTACTGGCCTTGCTGATACAGCGTTTGCAGGCACGGTAGCCGGCAGCCTCGGCGGCCGCAGCGGAGTCGTAGAACTCGACGTTCATGCGCTTGGCCTGGCGTGATTTGCAGCCGGGGTGGCAGTAGACGCCGGTGGTACGTACGGCGTAGACAAAGTGGCCTGTGGCGGCAGTGTCGCGGCTCTCTACGGCTTGCCAGCGTTGGTCGGGGGTGGTGTAGAGATTCATCTTTGTTTCCCGGATATGTTGTTGCCTGTACGGGCGATGCAAAAACCTCAGGCCCGCCACAGGTACCAGGCCGCCACGGTACGAAACGGCCGCCAGGCGCCGCCCAGCGAACGCATTTGCGCCGGTGTCGGCGCCGTCTCCAGCCCTTTGAGCCGCCGATACCCCTCGCGCACGCCAAAATCGTCCACCGGCAGAATGTCAGAACGCCCCAGGCTATAGATCAGCAGCATCTCCACCGTCCACCGCCCTACCCCGCGCAGCGCCACCAGGCGTTCGATCAACGCCTCGTCAGTCATGGTTAACGCCTGCTCCCGCGTCGGTACCAGGCCCTCCAGGGTGGCTTGAGCAATGCCCTGGACCGTCACCAGCTTGCTCGCCGAAAAGCCGCAGGCACGCAGGGTTTCCGGGGTTACCGCCAGCAACTGCTCTGGCTGCGGAAAATCATCCGCCGGGAACAGCGCCAGCAACCGCCCGAGGATCGCCTCGGCGGCACGGGCGTGCAACTGCTGGTAGGCAATCGCCCGCACCAACGCCTCATAAGGCTCACGTCCCGGCGTAGCCTGATGCAGGCAGGGCCCGATCGCTGCGATATGCCGCGACCAATCCGGGTCAAGTGCAGCCAGGTGTTGCGTGGCCTCGCGATAGGCCTCAGGCGAAAGGTCGGCCAGCATCATGGCACCTCCATCAAGTCGAGTGCAGGCCCAGCTTAGCGCAGCCGTTCATCGGGCAAACGCCGGTTCTTGCGCAGCTAATCTTTGACATGCCATTGCTCCGCGCCATCTTCCCCGCATAGAATTGAGAACTATTCACAATCGCACATATCACTGGACTGGGCCTTCTCTACGATGCAGATCAACGACACGCTCAAGCCCACCGACGTCGCTCTGCTCTACCAGTCTCACCACGCCTGGTTGCGTGGCTGGTTACGCAGCCGGGTCGGTTGCAGTGAACATGCCGCAGACCTGGCCCAGGATACCTTCGTGCGGTTGCTGCGCGCCCGCCAGGTGTCGCCGCTTAAAGAACCGCGCGCCTACCTCAGCAGCATCGCCCGTGGCTTGATGATCGACCAGTTTCGCCGCCGCGCGCTGGAGCGGGCCTACCAGGAAAGCCTGGCTCACCTGCCCGAAGCAGAAGTGCCCAGCGAAGAGCATAAGCTTGTCATCCTCGATAGCCTGGAACGCCTCGACCGCGCCTTGCAGCAGTTGAAACCGCGCGTCCGCCAAGCGTTCCTGCTGGCCCAGTTAGACGGTTTGAGCATCGTACAGGTTGCCCAACGTCTGGAGGTGTCCAGGGCCACCGTTGAGCGCGACCTGGCCAAAGCCCTGGGCGCCTGCTACCGGTTGCGCTATGCCGATGCCTGAGGGTACACCCGCACAGGTGCAGGTCGATCAGGCCATCGACTGGCTGGTGAAGCTGCGTTTCGACAGCCCCAGCCCGCGCACCGAGCAGCAGTTCCAGCACTGGCTGGCCAGCCACCCACACAACCGCCTGGCCTGGCAGCGGGTCAGTAATCTGGGCGATGAACTGGCCGGGCTGCCCAAGGACCTGAGCCGACGCACCCTGGACGCTAGCCAGCGCCCAAAAGCCAGCCGCAGGGACCACCTGAAATTGCTGGGGCTGTTGGCCGTGGGCGGCAGCCTGGGCTGGGCCGCGCGCGAACCGCTAGGCCTGCCACAGCTGCTGGCCGACACCAGCACCGCCACAGGCGAACGGCGCCAATGGCAAGGCAGTGACGGCAGCCGTCTCCAGCTCAACACCGCCAGTGCCATCGATTTGCGCTACAGCGCGGTGCAACGCCAGCTGAAACTGATCCATGGCGAAGTCAGCCTGGACAGCAACCCCAACGACAACCGCCCGTTCCACGTCGCCACCCATGTCGGCCCGCTGACCACCTTCGATGGTCAGCTGTTGCTACGCGATAACAGCCAGGGACTGCTGCTGTCGGTGCGTCGTGGTGAAGTCACGCTGTTCCCTGCCTCGGCCTCAGCGAGGCAAGTGCTGCCGGGTGAAACCCTGCAAGTCGGAACCAACGGCAGCATTCAGGCCAGAACGCTGCACAACGACCCCTGGGGCTGGACCGAAGGTGTACTCAGCGTGCAGCAGATGCCACTTGCCGAGTTTGTCAGCGAACTCGGCCGCTACCGACCGGGGCTGTTGCGCTGCGCTCCAGAAGTGGCGGGCTTGAAGGTTTCAGGCACCTATCAGCTGGCTGACACCGGGCAAATCCTGCAACTGCTCACCCGCAGCCTGCCCGTACGGGTCGAGTACAGGACGCGCTACTGGGTAAGCATCGGCGCGGCGTAAAGGAATACTACTGCGCCACAGCCCGTATCCGCCCACGGCGCCGGTATGACTGCCTGGCAAAGCACACGAACAGCCCGGCCATCAGTGACAGCGCCATGGGCAAACCATGCGGCGCGACATTCATGGCCGCTCCACTGATCAGCGGCCCGACCAGGCTGCCCACGCCCCACAGCAAGCCCACACTGGCATTGGCAGTGACCAGATCCTGGCCCTTGAAGCGCTGCCCGATAAGCACCAGCGCCAGGGTATAGATGCCCCCCGCCACCGCGCCCAGCACCACCAGCAATGGCCACAGCAGCCAGGTAAGATTCAGCAGCCAGGGCAAACCGATGCCGATCACCATCGCCACCAGCCCGCACGCCAGGTGCAGCCCTGTGCGCTCAACCCGGTCGGCCAACCAGCCCAGCGGCAGCTGGAACAGCATGTCACCGGCAAACACCACCGTCACCATCAACGCCGCCACGCCAACGGCAAAGCCATGGCTGGTGGCGTACACCGGCAGCAGCGACAGCACCACGGCATCGAAGAACGAGAAGAACAGCACCGCCATGCACAACGCCGGTGCCACCCGGAAGAACCCGGCCAAACCGAAGCTTTTTTCGCCCTCTTCGTGCGCGACATGGTCGTTGGGCACGGTCAGCACGATGCACAGCAGCGCCAGCCCATAACAGACCGTGACGACACCCGTGATCCACGGGCTGTCGGCGCCCAGCACTGCCAGCATGGCCGGGCCGAGCACCTGAAAGCCCGTAAAGCTGGTGGCGTACAGGGCCATGATCTTGCCGCGGTTATGTTCGGGGCACAATTCGTTGACCCACGACTCGCCGAGGATGATGGCGATCCCCATGCCAAGCCCCAGGCCCAAGCGCAGCAGCGCCAGCAGCCACAACGAGCCGAACGCCGACTCGAGCAAGGCGATGCTGACCGTGCACAGGCTGAAACACAGCAGATAGATGGTACGCCGGGTGAGATGGCGGCAGCAGACGTCGACCAGAAAAGCCGAGAGCATCATGCCGGCGGCAGGGATGGCCGAGATGATGCCGATTTCGAGTGTGCTCGCCCCCGCCTCATGCAGACGCAACGACACCAGCGGCAAGCTGGCCCCCAAACTGAAACCAACGACAGAAACGGCGAACAACAAGCCCGCCAATAAACGCATGTTCATGTACCACTCCTGGCAAACCGAAAAGACGTGCAGAAACAGGCGCGCACGCCAGAATGGCGAGCGACGCGAAAGCGCAGATCAGTTCAGGCGAGGTGTGGCGAGAAGGTGAAGGCAAACAGCACGCTGCGGCGGCGCTTGAGCACCGTGTCACTCGGCCATGCACGACGCAGTGCCTGGAAGGCAGGCTGACGGGTGTGTGGGAGGGACTGGGTACGGCGCATTGCTTTGGCTACTACGCAGGTGATTGAAAAAGAGGCGGCACTCTAGCCACCTCCAGGGGGCTCGTCAATTGCCCTGGGGCCTCTGCCAGGCCCCCGGTGCATTCAGCGTTTACCTGTACTTGGCAGGAACACCGCCAACAATCCGAACAATGGCAGGAACGAGCACAACCCGTATACATATTCGATACCCCGCAGGTCCGCTACGTACCCCAGCAGCGCAGCGCCAATGCCACCAAAACCGAACATCAGGCCAAAGAAGATACCGGCAATCATGCCCACGCTGCCCGGCACCAGTTCTTGCGCATACACCACGATCGCGGAAAACGCCGAAGCCAGGATAAAGCCGATCACCACGCTCAGTACTGTGGTCCAGAACAAATCGGCATACGGCAGCGCCAGCGTGAACGGCGTCACGCCCAGTATCGAAAACCAGATCACAGCCTTGCGCCCGATACGGTCACCGATAGGCCCGCCAAAGAAGGTGCCCGCCGCCACCGCGCCGAGGAACAGGAACAGGTGCAGCTGCGAGCTGGCCACCGACACACCGAACTTCTCGATCAGATAGAAGGTAAAGTAGCTGGTGAAGCTGGCCATGTAGAAGTACTTGGAAAACACCAGCAGGCCCAGCACGATCAACGCCGCAATTACCCGATTGCGCGAAATGCCGTGGGTAGCCTGAACCGCCTTGCGCGCCTTGGCCTGATTGAGGTGCTCCTTGTACCAGCCGCGCAGCATCAGGGTGACGCCGAGGAAGAACAGCCCGGCCACACCGAACCACGCCACATGGGTCTGGCCGAACGGAATGACGATGGCCGCTGCCAGTAGCGGGCCCAGAGCGGAGCCGGTGTTGCCACCGACCTGAAAGGTCGATTGGGCCAGGCCGAAGCGCCCGCCCGACGCCAGCCTTGCAATGCGCGAGGTTTCCGGGTGGAAGGTCGACGAGCCGATGCCCACCAGCGCCGACGCCAGCAGGATCATCGGGAAGCTGCCAACGAAGGCCAGCATCACGATCCCGACCAACGTGCACAGGGTGCCTAGCGGCAGCAGATCTGGCGTTGGCCGGCGGTCGGTAAAGAAGCCGACCCAAGGCTGCAACAGCGAGGCGGTGATCTGGAACGTCAGGGTGATCATGCCGATCTGGGCGAAGCTCAGGTCGTAGTTGGCCTTGAGCATCGGGTAGATTGCCGGCAGCACCGCCTGGATCAGGTCGTTGATCAAGTGCGCCAAGGCGCAGAAGCCGATGATACGCATCACCAACGGCGTGGCTTGGCTTGCCGCTGCCGGGGGGGATGCGGTGGAGGCACTACTGGTGGCCATTTGCCTAAATCTCCGTCCTCAGGTTTGGGATCCGATTATCGGGAAACAAATAGATACATAGCTACCTTTTTTATCCCCCTGTCACCACGCACTTGAAAATGGTTCTCAATATAATTAGCATCCTCTGCTAAACACTCCTGTCATCGTTGGGCGAAACGGCCCCTGTCGTGAGCAGACTTAACCCATGAGCCCGATGCCCGCCAAGCAGCTGCAGCCCGACCCACAGCAGGACGCGCTGGAGTGGTTTTCGTTGCTGCGCCAACCCGGTTGCGACGAAACACAGCGCCAAGCATTCGCGGCCTGGTGCCAGGTACAAGAGAACGCCCACGCCTACGCCGAGCTCGAGACGTTCTGGCAACAGCTGCAACCAGCACCTGCCCGCCCTCGCCCACGGCATGTCACTGTCCGTCGCAGTCACCTGGGTAAATGGTTGGCGCTTGCGTTCTTGCTAGGGTTGGGTGCTGCTGCTTACCTGTACTGGCCGCTGATGCAGCGTCTGACCAGCGAGCTGCACACCGATGAGGGAGAACGCCGCAGCATACGCTTGGCAGATGGCACGACCTTGAACCTGGACAGCGCCAGCGCGATGAACATCGACCTGCGCGGCCGCACCCGCCAACTGCACCTGGTGCAGGGCCAGGTGCATATGGAAGTGATGCTCGACGGGCGGGCCATGGAAGTGGAAGTTGGCAACGCACGCATCCAGGTATACGGCACGCGCTTGCAGATAGCCCGCCATGCAGGGCGTGACGAACTCGTGGTATTCAGTGGCAAGGCCATGGTCACCCAGGGGGGGGATCAGCGAATGGTCTCGGCAGGTGAGCGGGTAACCTTCGATGACACACGCATCGGCCGGGTGCAGAAGGCTGATCTGAAAACCGCTGACAGTTGGCGCAATGGCCGCCTGAAAGCCACAGACATGCCATTGAGGCAGGTGCTGGAGCGCCTCGCCGGTTACCAAGGGCAGCGCCTGTGGATGATGGATGAACAAGTGGCCCATCGCCGTGTGAGCGGCGACTTCAACCTGGACCGGCCTGGCCAAAGCCTGCAATCCCTGGCTGCAGCCCAGCAGTTGCAGTTGCTGGACGTGCTCGGGTACTGGCTTCTGGTGCACTGAAACCGGGGCTGGCCGCTAAGTTTTTGAAAGCGTGCAAATTTTTTTTGAATTGAGTGTTGACAGGGGGGGCGTTCAAGAGAATAATGCGCGCCATCGGCTACATAGCTCAGTTGGTTAGAGCATAGCATTCATAATGCTGGGGTCCGGGGTTCAAGTCCCTGTGTAGCCACCAAACAAGACGAAGGGCTTACCGCAAGGTAAGCCCTTTTTCTTTGCCTGCGAAAAAGTTACTGATGCCCGCGCCAACCAATCCCGCAGCAGCCGGGCGCCGAATCACAGGTTTCGGCGCTGCTATCGTCGCCTCAACGTATTCCGGTCACCGCCACAGCCAGGCCAAGCCCGATCAATGCCAGACCAATGGCCCGGTCCACCAGCACTTGCCGCTCGATCATCGCCCTGCGCAATGCCGTACTGGAGAAAAATACCGCCACCAGGCTGAACCATAGCCAATGGGCAACGGACATGAACGCACCGTAGGCGAAGTTCAGCGCCAGCGGGCTGCCAGGCTGCACCACCTGAGTGAAGGCACTGATGACAAACAACATGGTCTTGGGGTTGAGGGCGTTGGTCAAAAAGCCGGTGCGCAGCGCTTGCAGTACGCTGGCAGCAGACTGGCCAACTCCGTCCAGGCTGATACGTTGCATGTTGGTCAATGACTTGTACCCGAGGTAGATCAGGTAGCCCGCACCCAGCACCTTCATGACGAAGAACAGCGTCGGGCTCTGGCTGATGATCACGGCAATGCCCAACACCGTGTACAACACATGCACCTGCACCCCCAGGGCGATACCTATGGCGGCAGCCAGCCCGGCCTTGCGGCCCTGCGCATAGCTGCTGCGGGTGACCATGGCGAAGTCTGCGCCGGGGCTGATGACGGCGAGCAGGGTGAACAGGGCGACGGCGATGAGTTCGGTCATGCTGAGGGCTCTCGATAGGCGATGGAAATGCACAGACCGCCGATTATCGAGCGCTTACAGATGCGGAAAAATCGATTTATGCTGAGATGAATCTGATAGTTTTATTCACAGATATGTACAGCCTGCCTTGGCCTCTTCGCGGGTAAACCCGCTCCTACAGGGAAATATGTGGCCATGTAGGAGCGGGTTTACCCGCGAAGAGCCCGACACAGCTGCACAGGGATATCATGAAACTGCCGCCACTCAACGCCTTCCGCTACTTCGACATCGCCGCCCAGACCGAGAGCTTCGTGCGTGCCGCCGAGCACTTGCATGTCACTCACGGCGCGATCAGCCGCCAAGTTCGCCTGCTTGAAGAAAGCCTTGGCGTGGAACTGTTCGAGCGCCGAAACCGGGCCATTTTCCTCACCCCCGCCGGCCGTGCCCTGCAAGGCACCACCCAGGCGATCTTCGAACAACTCGAAGGCGCCGTGCAGCGCCTGCAGCAACAAGCTCGCGACAATGTGCTGGTGCTGTCTTGCGAGCCGACCATCGCCATGCGCTGGCTGATCCCGCGCTTACCGCGATTCCATGCTGCCCACCCCGACCTTCAGTTACACCTGGTCGCCGCAGGCGGCCCGCTGGATTTCGTCCGCCACGGTGTCGACCTGGCAATTCGCCGCGACGACTTCCACTGGGACAACCAGTTGTACAGCCAGAAAATCTGCGACGAATGGATCGGCCCGGTTTGCCACTGCGCCTCCCCTGCCCTCCTTGAGGGCCAACGGCTGCTGCACAGCACCTCCCGCCCCGCTGCCTGGCCCACCTGGCTGCGCCTGAGCGGCCAGCAAGCGCGACACAGCGAACGCAGCGACTATGAGCATTTCTACCTGTCGATTCAGGCCGCCAGCGCCGGCCTGGGCCTGGCCATTGCCTCAGCCCTGATGGTGCGCGACGAACTCGACAGCGGGCAGTTGCAGGCGCCGTTCGGTTTTATGCGCGATGGCTCGGCCTACCACCTGCTCAGCCCACAGCCTCTGGCCGACAGCAGCAAGCGCCAGCGCTTCGCCGAGTGGGTAATGGACGAAAGCCGAGGCTGCCTGGCTCATTTGGGTTTGATGCAGAACGACGCCCCTGCGCTGCCATCGCCACCCCAGGTGCGATAGCCGGCGGTATCCAAATGGATACGGCCTGATGGGTAGCGGCCCAGCCCCATGTTCCAGGTTTGCCCATGCTGCTGCCAGAAACGGCACAGCGGATTGGGATCGGCCCAGGCCGGCAGCAGTATATCGACGGCGAAAGCGCGGGTATGCGCACTGTTGGCCGCCCCGCCCGCACAGGCGTTCAGGCGCGGCTCACGGTAAGCCGAAACCACCTCGAACTGGCGCAGGATGCCTTGATCGTCGAGGGCCTTGATCAACGCGAGGGTCGAGCGTACAGCCGCCCAATTGCCGGGGGGCGGCACGGCGAAAGGCGATGCATGGCACAACTTCCAGTCCGATGCCGAGCGCAGCAACTGGTGGATTGGCACTACACCGTAAAGCCGGGCATCTACCAGCATTTCACGGAAGGGGCGGGTTTGATGATCACCCGCCCACTGGGCGAACATCCACACGTCGCGCTCGTCCGCGTGGGCAGCGCTTGCGATACACAGGCCCGCTGCCAAAAGCAGTTGTCTCATTCTTTATCCGTCCCTGCCGAGAACAAAGCCTGCGCGCCCAGGTACGCCCCTGCAAGATCAGTCTTCGAACAGGGTACAGGCCATTACCAGAGCGTCTTCACGGCCGCCGGCGATCGGGTAATAGTCGCGGCGGCGGCCAATTTCGTTGAAACCGTAACGTTCGTATAAACGATAGGCCGACTGGTTGCTGGCGCGTACTTCCAGAAAACACTCGCGGCCATTGAGCTGATAGGCCCGGGCCATCAGGTGCTCGAGCAGGCGCAGGCCCAGGCCGCACCCTTGGTTTTCCGGTTTTACGGTGATGTTGAGCAGGTGCGCTTCATCGATGATCACGTTGATCACGCCATGGCCCACTTGCTGCTGGCCGTCGAACATCAGCCAGACTTCGTACGATTTGAGCGCATCCTGAAAAATTCCACGTGTCCAGGGATGACTGAATGCGGCATATTCGATCTTGAGTACGGCATCCAGATCCGCCTCGGTCATCGGGCGGAAGCTGATCGAGTCACTCATTCAACGCTCTTCCAGCGCGCCATCAGCTGGCGCATGGCTTTCCAGACGTCCGCCTTGCGTTGCGGCTCGTCCATCAACAGTTCAAGGCCCGGCAATGCCCAGGCGTCGCCCAGGCCGTCGAGCGTCAGGGTTTGGTAATAGGCGTCGGCATCGGCATTGGCGGCAAAACGCAGTGCCGGCAGGCCGACCAGCCACAGACAGGTACACGGGGCGTCTTCCAGGCGCGCCTGAACGAAGCCCTGGACGAAATCGCGCGCAGCCTCCGGCCCCTGGTCCATGTTGCCGCGCACCAGCAGTGGCCAGCGCACCGGCTCGCCGATGATCTGCGGGGCGTCGGACAGGCCGGCAGCGCGCAGCATGTCCTTAAGCAGCAGATAGGAGGGATCGCGGCTCTGGAACGGCTGACCGGTGGCCAGTTCCACCAACAGCAGGCAACTGCCGGCGCGCAACAACTGCAGCGAAAAGCGCGGTGGCGGCACCGGCGCCGGGCGCGGAGCAGCGGGCTGCTCTTGTGCCTCGGCGGGCTTGACGGCGGGTTTTGCCACACTGCCCGGGCGCGGGATCTCGATTTTAGGCCGCTCGCCGGAGCGGGCCTGGGGGATGACGGGCGTTTCGTTGGTTGCCGATGCCGGCCTGACCTCGAAATCGATGTCCTCGACCGGCACAACCGGCAGCAGCAGCTCGGGCCGCGACGGTGCGGCGAACGGCAGTTCGGCACGCGGCAGCCAGTGCACCACTTGCATGGCGGAAAGGTAGGCGCGGCGACGGGGTTCGGTCAGCAAGGGGCGGATATCCGAGGGCGTGAAGGCAATTGGGCATTCTAACGTGTACGCCGTGGTTTTTGCAGCGCCTATCAGACCGAGCGCCACCGCATCAACAACGCCCTACACCTACACATCCCATGGTTATCTCTCATTACAGACCAAGGGGTAAAAACCACCCCCGCGAATGCAGTACAATCGCCCCCTTTTTCTTGGCAACGAGTCGAAGCCAATGATCGAACCCAAGCGCGTCCTGCGCGCCCTAGCCGAACACTGGGCCCTGATCGAGCCGCTGTGCGAGCGTTTCGACCAGGGCACCCTGAGCCTGGTCGAACTGCGCCAGCATGTGGCCCGCCAGCAGCTCGAAAGCACCCCGCAGGACATCACCCAGCTACTCGACGTGTGGATCCGCCTGGATATCCTGGTCCCGGTGGCCAAAAGCCCGAACCGTTTCGAGCTCAACGCGCAGATCCACGATTTCCTCGCCTACCTGCGCCGCGAACACCGGCTGGGCCTGTGCCTGGAGATCGAAGCCTACTTGCGTCACCTGGAGCGCCTGGCCGGGCACATCCAGGATGCCTTCGACAACCGCGACAGCGACGACCTGGCACGCCAGCTGCGCCTGCTCGACATGCGCGTGCGCGATGTGCTGAAAAAGCTCGACAACGACGAGCAGGCGCTGGTGGCCGTGGCCGAACGGGCCAAGACCAGCAACCGCCAGATTCCGCTGCGCCAGCGTTATGCAGAAGTACTGGCCACCTGGGACGAATACGTCGAGCCGATGATTCAGCTGGTCAACGCCGACGGCGCCTTCGAGCAGGGTGTACGCAAGGTCGAGACCGTGCTGCTGAAACTGCTGGGCGAACAAGCGCGCCTGGGCCACCTGGTCGACGACGACATGCTGCTGCGCACCCACGCGCGCATCCTTGAAATGCAGACCAGCGCCCAGTTGACCCTGCGCCACGCCCGCGAACTGCTGCTGCCGCTGCGCGAAGAAGCCCGCCGGCACAACGCCGTGACTCGCGGCGCCGCACTGGCCCTGTCGGTGATCCGGCGCAAGGGCATCGATGCCGTGCCGCAAGCGGCCATGCCGATGTTCACCCGCCCGCAAAGCACCTTCCTTGGCAGTGCCAGCCAGGTCGAGGCCTACGTTTACGCACTGGCCCGCTTCGAGCCCAAACCGGCGCGCTTCCCCAAAGCCCACAAGACCCAGTCGGGCGCCCTGCCCCGTGCCCCGCGCACGGTCAAGGAAATGGCCGAACGCTGCGAACAGGCCCTGCCATTGCCCGACCTGATGGTCTGGCTACTGGAGCAGGAGCCCGAAGGCGCCACCGACGAGCTGCTGTACTGGTTCTCGCGCCTGTCGCGGGAAAAGCGCTTCAAGCGCGAACGCCTCGACCGCCGCGAATACACCACTCAGGAACATTTGGTCAGCCTGCATTCGTTCGCCCTGACCTCCAGCCGCGAAGACGCCCCCAGCGCGCCTACCGAACCCAACGCGAGCCCAGCCCATGCATCTTGATCTTTCCGAACTGTCCCAGCTCGCGCCGATCTTCCGCGAGCTGTTCAAAGGCTTCCACGTCAGCCGGCGCGACCCTGAGCTGTACGCCCAGCTGTCGAACTTCCAGGACCAGTACCGCACCCTGTTCAAGGCCCTGGGCTTCGAACTGGTATGCGACACCCGTGGTTTCTACTACTTCGTCCCGGACATGACCGCCGCGCAGGTCAACAAGACCGCGCAGCGCCTGTCGCTGTTCACCTTCATCCTGGTCGAGCACCTTGCTGACCAGGGCCGCGACCCGATGGCCGTGCTAGATGGCGGCAGCATCGGCCGCGACGAACTGCCCTCGCTGCTGGACAAGTACCGCGACCTGTTCCTGCAGGCCGAAGTGCAGACCGTGGACGAGCTGGAAGAAAAAATCCTGCGCCGCATGACCCAGCTCGGCTTCGCCCATGAAGAAGGCGGCATCTACCGCTTCCTGCCGCCCATGCACCGCTTCCTCGATGTGTGCCTTTCGGTGCAGCAGGACCGCGACCTGGCCGCCACCCTGCACAGCGCCCTGCCGCTGCCGACCCCAGTACTGGTCGAGGACGAAAGCGCCGAAGAACTCAACCGTACCGACGACCCGCTCGACCTCACGCCTTTCCAGGGCGAGGAAAGCGAAGAGGACGCGCTGGCCCGGGCCATCCGCGAAGAGCAACAGGAGATTGACGCATGAGCCAGGAACGCTACGGCATCCGCCGCTTCGCATTGCTCAACACCGCCGGCTACAGCCTTGGCCTGTTCCCGCTGGAGCACCCGCTGTCGGTATACGGTGCCAACAACCTGGGTAAATCGGCGTCGATCAACGCCCTGCAGTTCCCGATCCTGGCACGCATGTCGGACATGAGCTTCGGCAAGTACAGCCTTGAGCAGTCGCGCCGCTTCTACTTCGCCAGCGATACCTCGTACATTCTCTGCGAACTGAGCCTGCCTCACGGCCCGCACGTGATCGGCGTGGTCGGGCGCGGCCCGGGTGGCGGTTTCGGCCACCAGTTCTTCGCCTACAAGGGCGAACTGGACCTGGCCCACTACCAGAAGAACGACACCTGCCTGCGTCAGAAAGAGCTGTTCACCAACCTTGAGCGCTTGGGGATCAAGGCTTACGAACTGAAGCCGGACGAACTGCGCCGACTACTGGTGGGCGGGCATACCTCGGTGCCGCTGGACCTGACCATGATCCCGCTGCGCTCCACCAGCGAGCAAAGCCTGAAAACTTTCCGCGCGCTGTTCATCAACCTGCTGCACATGCGTGAGATCACCGCCGCCAAACTCAAGCAGCTGTTCCTCGACGCCTTCGAGCACAGCCTGCGCTCGGGCAGCGTCGACTACATCGCTGCATGCGAGGAAGCCTTCCGCGACGTACGCCGCATGGAGCAAGACTACAACGCCCTGGTCGCTGCCGGTCCGCTGGTCGAGGCCCTGGCCGGTGGCGTGGCCCAGCGCGACATCCTGCGTGGCAAGCTGCACCGCATTTCGCCTGTGCTCGACACCCTGCTGGGCACCTGGCAGGAATACGCCATGGCGCGCAAGGAAGAGCTGGTCATCCAGTCCGAGCACTACCGTGGCGAGCAGGACCGCCTGCAGAACGACCAGCGCGGCGGCACCCAGGAGCTGATGCGCCTGGAGCGTGAAATTACCGGTATCCAGCGCTGGCTAGGCGAGCTGTCGGTGCTCAAGCACCGCTTTGCGCTGGTCGATGACGTCAAGGTGCTGGAACAGCAACTGCTGGCGGCCAAGGACGCCCACGACGAGTTGGCCGGCGCGCTGGCCCAGTCACGCCAGTTCAGTGCCGAAGACCTCGACGAGCGCGTACGCGACCTGGAAAAACGCCTGAAGCAGGTCAAGCAGCAGCTGGATCACGCTGACAACAATAGCTATGCCCGCCTGCGCGAAGAGTTCTCGCAGCAGGACGTCGACCGCCTGATGCGCCTGTTCAACGGCGCGCTGTTCAGCCTGCCGCTGGGCGATCGCGGTATCGAGCTGGACGACAGCGACCTGTGGGTAAAATCGCTGGAAGCGGTGCTCGACGGCTTCAAGGGCGAACGCTTCGAGGCCCCGGGCCTGGCCATTGACCTGACCCACATCGACCCGCCGGCACTGCAGGCCCTGGCCGACCGCGCCGCCCTGCGCGACCAGAAAGAGCGCCTGGAAAAAGAGCTCAAGCAGCTCAAGACCCAGCAGGCCGTGGCCGCCGACCGCTCCGCCTCCAAAGCGCAGACCGAAACCCTGTACCAGGAAGTGCTGGACGCGCAGAAGGCGCTGGAAGACTTCCGCCGTAGCCAGACCCTCGCCGCCGAAGAGCCCGAGAAACTGGAACAGCTTTCGCAACTGGAAGCGGCCCAGGACGAACTCAAGCGCTCCAGCGACGCCTTCACCGAGCGCGTCCAGCAGCTGTCAGCCAAGTTGCAACTGGTCGGCCGCCAGCTCGGCGACCTCGAGTCCAAGCAGCGCACCCTGGAAGACGCCCTGCGCCGCCGCCAGCTGCTGCCGGCCGACCTGCCCTACGGCACGCCATACATGGAAGCCATTGACGACTCGATGGACAACCTGCTGCCGCTGCTCAATGACTACCAGGACAGCTGGCAAAGCCTGCAGCGAGTGGACAACCAGATCGAGGCGCTGTACGCCCAGGTGCGCCTGAAAGGCGTTGCCAAGTTCGACAGCGAAGACGATATGGAACGCCGCCTGCAACTGCTGGTGAACGCCTACGCGCACCGTACCGACGAAGCCCTGACCTTGGCCAAGGCACGCCGCGCCGCGGTCACCGATATCGCCCGAACCCTGCGCAACATCCGCAGCGACTACGACAGCCTCGAGCACCAGCTGGCCCTGTTCAACCGCGAGATCAACAAGCGCCAGGTGTCCAACCTGGAAAGCTTCCGCGTGGTACTGGCGCCGAACAAGGAAGCGCTCAAGCACATCGACCAGATTATCCACAGTGCCGGCCAGTACGAAGAAGGCGAAACCCTGTCGGTCTTCGACCTGACCCAAAGCGCGGACCAGGACAACAAGAACGAAGAGGCCAAGGAGTACCTGGCACGGCTGGTGGCGGCCAACCACAACCAGCTGGGCCTGAAGGACCTGTTCGAGCTGGCGTTCGAGATCACCAAGGTCAATGGCCAGCCGATCATCCACGCCGACATTGACGGCGCGGCGTCCAACGGCACCACCATGACGATCAAGGCGCTGACCAACATGTACCTGTTGCTGCACCTGATGGACCGAGACCTGGCCGGGCGCATTCGCCTGCCGTACTACCTGGACGAAGCGGCAGACATCGACGAACGCAACCAGGCGGCACTGCTGGAGACCAGCCAGCAACTGGGCTTCGTGCCGATCCTGGCGAGTGTGAAACCACAGGTCTCGGCGCACGTTGCGATCGACCTGGAAGGTGGCAGCGGGCCGAACGGCATCTACATCGACGAGGCGGACTGGAAGTTCATCAGCCGGCTGGATGAAGTGAAAGCGGTTGTGCGTGAGGATCAGACCGAGGAACTGGCCTGAGATAGCCGGGGCCGCGTTGCGGCCCATTCGCGGGTGAACCCGCTCCTACGACAGCCTGCGCGATGCTGT
>NZ_JBICII010000119.1:0-32857 GCF_043101865.1 Pseudomonas sp. zjy_15 | reverse complement strand
TTACGGCGGGTCCCTTTTTGTCGTGGCAAAAAGGGACCAAAAACCGTCGGCTCCCATCATCCGGCCCCTACGCTACGCTCCGGGGTCCCCTCGCTCCGGCCTTGCTCCCGGGAGCACGCGCTGCAGGCCCCATCCATGGGGCCTCAGCGCTTGACGGGCATCCATGCCCGTCATCTCCCTCCGCAAGGCCTCCACTCGGCCTCCTGAAGTCGCAATCTGCGTCGCCTGGACTACCGCGCGCTTAGAAGCAAGATCAAAAGCGAAAAGCGAAAAGCGCAAAGCGCTCAGCGCCGCACCTGCTTGAGGGTTTCGGCAATCAGGAACGCCAACTCCAGCGACTGATCAGCATTCATCCGCGGATCACAATGAGTGTGATACCGGTCAGACAACGCATCCTCGGTGATCGGCCGGGCACCACCGATGCATTCGGTGACGTTCTGCCCAGTCATCTCGATATGGATACCGCCGGCATGGCTGCCCTCAGCCTGGTGCACCTGGAAGAACTGCTTCACCTCATCCAGAATCTGCGCAAAATCGCGGGTCTTGTAACCGCTGCTGGCCTTGATGGTGTTGCCGTGCATCGGATCGGAACTCCACAGCACCTTGCGCCCCTCGCGCTCGACCGTGCGGATCAGCCCCGGCAAGTGGTCGCCAACCTTGCCCGCGCCCATGCGCACGATCAGGTTCAAACGCCCCGGGTCATTGGCCGGGTTGAGCGTGTCGATCAGGCGGATCAGCTCTTCGGGGTTCATGCTCGGGCCAACCTTGACCCCAATCGGGTTGTGCACGCCACGCAGGAACTCCACATGGGCCCCATCGAGCTGGCGGGTGCGGTCGCCGATCCACAGCATGTGCGCCGAGCAGTCGTAGTAGTCGCCGGTCAGGCTGTCCTGGCGCACGAAGGCTTCTTCATAGTTCAGCAGCAGCGCCTCGTGGGCCGTGAAGAAGCTGGTTTCGCGCAGTTGCGGCGCACTGTCCAGGCCACAGGCACGCATGAACGCCAGGGTTTCATCGATGCGATTGGCCAACTGGTGGTACTTGTCGGCCAGCGCCGAGTTGGCGATGAAGTCCAGGTTCCACTTGTGCACCTGGTGCAGGTCGGCAAACCCGCCCTGGGCGAACGCGCGCAGCAAGTTGAGGCTGGCGGTGGCCTGGTGGTAGGCCTGCAGCAGCCGCTCCGGGTCCGGAATGCGGCTTTTGGCGTCGAAACCGATGCCGTTGACGATGTCGCCACGGTAGGCGGGGAGGGTGATGTCGCCGATGGTTTCATCGCCAGATGAGCGGGGTTTGGCGAACTGCCCGGCCATACGCCCCACTTTCACTACCGGGCAGCCGGCGGCAAAGGTCATGACAATGGCCATTTGCAGCAGCACCTTGAAGGTGTCGCGGATTTTTGCAGCCGAGAACTCGGCGAAGCTCTCGGCGCAATCGCCGCCCTGAAGCAGGAAGGCACGCCCTTCAGTGACTTCGGCAAACTGCCGGCGCAGCTCGCGCGCCTCACCCGCGAACACCAGCGGTGGGTAGCTGGCCAGGGTCTGTTCAACCTTCAGCAGGTGCGCGGCATCGGGGTAGGTCGGTTGCTGCTGGATCGGCAGGGCGCGCCAGCTGTCGGGGCTCCACGGTTGGTTCATCTTGGGCTCGGTCTTGTCGGTTGTAGGCTATGGGCCATGGTAACAGTTGGCGCTGCGCTTGTTGCATCCAGGGTGTTGGCGGACAATGCGCGTTTTTGCGCAGGTGGGTGGTGGACATGACGGCGGAACGGCAAGAGCGGCTGCTGGCACGGGTGGAGGATGCTTTTGGCGTCATCAGCGTGTACGAAGTAGACGACTACCGCTTTCTGGAGTTCGGCGATGCGATCGAGCAAAGCTGTGTGTTCACGGCCGACCCCAGCTGGCTGGAGTACGACTATACCCGCGCCATGCTGGTGGGGGCGCTGTGCCACGAATCGCCGGAGAGCGCGCTGTTTCTGGGCCTGGGCGCCGGCACGCTGACCCAGGCCTGCATGAAGTTCCTGCCGTTGGAAGACATCGAGGCCATCGAGCTGCGCCCGGATGTGCCGCGCCTGGCCATGGATTACCTGGGCCTGGACGACGACCCACGGCTGTATGTGCGCATCGGTGATGCCCTGGAGTTGCTGCCCACGGCAGAGAAGGCCGACCTGCTGTTCGTTGACTTGTACACCGACCATGGTCCTGGGGTCGGGCACCTGGCGTGGAACTTTCTGGAAAACTGCCAGCAACACCTGAACCCGGGCGGCTGGCTGGTGATCAACCAGTGGGCCACCGATGATGGCAGGCCGCTGGGCGCGGCGTTGTTGCGCGGGTTGTACCACCGGCATTACTGGGAACTGCCTGTGAAGGAGGGTAATGTGATTCTGTTGGTGCCGGCAGACCTGGAGCAGTCGCTGGACCTGGACGGTTTGAGAGCCCGGGCCGAAGCGCTGGCGCCCCGTTTGGGGTACAGCCTCGATGGGCTGATCCGCGAGATTCGGCCGGCTACCTGAAAGGCTCAACCGCTGCGACACCGAGCGCGCACGGCTTCAGGGGATTATCGATTCAGCCTGTCGTGCTTGGTGGCCCGATGCTGGCCCTGCACCCGTGAAAATTTTCCTCACGTACGTGACTATTTCAGGTATAGTACGCGCCGGTCTTTTAGCGGACCTCAAAATCAGGTGGTGCAAATCCTCCGAGTCCAGCTTCGGCTGCGCGTCCGCTAGGCGGACCTTCCCAAGTTTTCTTTTTCAATCGTTTTCGCAAATCCCCGCCGCCAAAGCTGCCTGGGTGACCTGACGGTCTTTCAAGGCATGTGCAGCTTTGGAGCATGGGTCTTTGCGGATGCACCTAGAGGCAGACCCATGACCCAGGAAACCGGCGGCTTCGCCGCTCTCGATCTTAATCCGAACATTGTTGCTGCCGTTGTGGCTACCGGCTATGAAGAGCCGTCCGCCATTCAGCAACAATCGATCCCGATCATCCTCGCCGGTCACGACATGATCGGCCAGGCGCAGACTGGCACCGGCAAAACCGCTGCCTTCGCCCTGCCGATCCTGAACAAGATCGATGTGAGCAAGCGCGAACCGCAAGCCCTGATCCTGGCGCCAACCCGTGAGTTGGCGCTGCAAGTTGCTACCGCTTTCGAAACCTACGCCAAGCAGATGCCGGGCGTGAACGTTGTCGCCGTCTACGGTGGTGCCCCGATGGGCCCACAGTTGCGTGCGATCCGCAACGGCGCGCAAATCGTCGTGGCCACCCCGGGCCGTCTGTGCGACCACCTGCGTCGTGACGAAAAAGTCTTGTCGACCGTACAGTACCTGGTACTGGACGAAGCCGACGAGATGCTGAAGCTGGGCTTCATGGATGACCTCGAAGTGATCTTCGACGCAATCCCGGCTACCCGTCAGACCGTACTGTTCTCCGCAACCCTGCCGTCGTCGATCCGTTCGATCGCCGAGCGTCACCTGCGTGAACCCAAGCACGTCAAGATCCAGACCAAGACCCAGACCGTTACCGCGATCGAGCAGGCCCACCTGATGGTCCACGCGGACCAGAAGATCCCGGCTGTGCTGCGTCTGCTGGAAGTGGAAGAGTTCGACGCGCTGATCGCCTTCGTACGTACCAAGCAAGCCACCCTGGACCTGGCCGCCGCGCTGGAAGCCAAAGGCTACAAGGCTGCTGCACTGAACGGCGACATCGCCCAGAACCAGCGTGAGCGTGTGATCGACTCGCTCAAGGATGGCCGCCTGGACATCGTCGTCGCCACCGACGTCGCTGCCCGTGGCCTGGACGTACCGCGCATCACTCACGTATTCAACGTCGACATGCCGTACGACCCGGAGTCCTACGTACACCGTATCGGCCGTACTGGCCGTGCCGGTCGCGATGGCCGTGCACTGTTGCTGGTTACCCCGCGTGAGCGCCGCATGCTGCAGGTGATCGAGCGTGTAACCGGGCAGAAGGTTGCCGAAGCGCGCCTGCCTAATGCACAGGCCGTGCTGGATGCCCGCATCAAGAAGCTGACCTCGAGCCTGGCGCCGCTGGTAGCCGAAGCAGAAGCCACCCACGGCGAGCTGTTCGACCGCCTGACCACCGACCTGGGTTGCAGCGCGCGTGCACTGGCTTCGGCCCTGCTGCGCAAGGCCACCAATGGCCAGGCGCTGGACCTGGCGGCGGTAGAGCGTGAGCAGCCGCTGGTACCGAGCTTTGCCCCGCGTGGTGAGCGTACCGAGCGCGGTGAGCGTGGCGAGCGCCCTGACCGTGGTGACCGTGAGCGTCGTGCGCCGCTGCCGTTGGCCGAAGGCCGCGTGCGTTGCCGTACCGCCCTGGGTGCCCGTGATGGCATCGCTGCCAAGAACCTGCTGGGTGCGATCCTCAACGAAGGTGGCCTGGCGCGTGACGCTATCGGCCGCATCCAGGTGCGCGACAGCTTCAGCCTGGTCGAGCTGCCGGAAGACGGCCTCGAGAAGCTGCTGTCCAAGCTCAAGGACACCCGCGTGGCTGGCAAGCAGTTGAAGCTGCGTCGCTACCGCGAGGATTGATCCTGGCGTAATGAAAGAATCCCCGGCTTAGGTCGGGGATTTTTTTTGCCTGTACCGGCCCTTTCGCGGGCAAGCCCGCTCCTACAGGTACCCCACATGTAGGAGCGGGCTTGCCCGCGAAGAGGCCCTTCAGTCGAACCGATAGATGTCCATCCCCAGCGCGCCCAGGGTAAACCCCTGATGCACCACGCCGAACTTGCTCCCGGCCCCGAGGGCAAAGAACAGCGGCAGCAAATGCTCATCACTGGGATGGTTGCGCAGCGCAAACGGCGCCTGCTGCCGGTAATCCAGCAACGCCGCCTGGTCATCCTCCTGCAGTCGGTCTACCACCCAATCCCTGAACGCCATCGCCCACGGCTCGATCACATCCGGCCCCGCATGCCAGTCCAGCTCACCCAGGTTGTGGGTAATGCTGCCCGAACCCATCAGCAGTACATCCTCGGCACGCAACCCCGCCAGTGCCTGGCCCACCTTCAGCTGCAGCGCCGGCCCCATGTGGCTGGGTAGTGAAACCTGCACCACGGGAATGCGCGCATCCGGGTACATCAGCGACAGCGGCACCCAGGCGCCATGGTCGAATGGGCGTTGCATATCCAGCCGCGCGGGTAACCCCGCAGCCTTCAATCGCTCGCTGACCTGGCCAGCAAGCCCGGGCTCGCCCGGCGCCGGGTACTGCACCGCATACAGGGCCGGTGGGAAGCCGTAGAAGTCGTGCCAGGTTTCGGGCTGTGCGCTGCCGGTGACCAGCAGCTCGCGGCTTTCCCAGTGTGCCGACACCACCACGATCGCTTTCGGCCGGGGCAGCGCGTTGGCCAATCCGGACAGTGCCGGCCCGCTGGCGCCGGGTTGCAGGGCAAGCATGGGGGAACCATGGGAAATGAACAGGCTGGGCAGCATGGCGGGGTCCTGAAGGTTAAGATGCAACCATCATCGATTAACTACAGATCGAAATCCAAACCAAGTTTTACCGACAAATCATCTAAAAATCGGGAGTGATCATGGAACCAGCGTTCTGGCAGCAGCGGTGGGCCGACAACCAGATCGGCTTTCACCAAGCGCAGGTGAACCCCTATCTGCAGACGTACTGGCCCTTGTTGCAGTTGGCACCGGGCAGCCGCGTGCTGGTGCCTCTGTGCGGCAAGAGCCTGGACCTGGCCTGGCTGGCTGGGCAGGGCTATCGCGTATTGGGTGTAGAGCTGTCGCGGCGGGCGGTGGAGGATTTTTTCCGTGAGCACGGGCTTGAGCCCGAGGTGCGGCAGCAGGGCGCATTTGAAGTTTGGCGCAGTGGAGATGTGCAACTCTGGTGTGGCGATTTCTTTGCCTTGCGAGCAGAAGATGTCGCTGACTGTGCGGGGCTGTATGACCGGGCGGCGGTGATTGCGCTGCCGTTGCAGATGCGTGGGCGGTATATGCAGCTGTTGTCGGGTTTGCTGCCGGCGAATTGCCGTGGGTTGGTGGTGACGCTGGAGTATGACCAGTCGTTGTTGGCCGGACCGCCGTTTTCGGTCGGGGATGAAGAGCTGAGACAGGGGTTTGCGGGGTGGCAGGTGGAGCAGCTGGAGGCAGTGGAGGTGATTGAGGACAGCCCGAAGTTCATGCAGGCCGGGGCGTTGAGTTTGTTGGAGCGGGTGTATCAGGTAAGCCGATAAGCAGGTATGGCAGGCTGACGCGGCCCATGTGGGAGCGGGCGCGCCCGCGAAACAGGCGACGCGGTAGAAGGCACCGGCTTTGCCGGTGTTCGCGGGCGCGCCCGCTCCCACAGAAGGCTGCGTAAGGCCGGGAATAAAAAAGGGCGACCGAAGTCGCCCTTTGTTTTTAACAGGTGAATCAGCCGCGCTGACGCAGGGCCTCGATGCGGTCTTCCAGCGGTGGGTGGCTCATCAGCAACCCGGCCAGGCCGTGCTTGAGGCCGCCATTGATGCCGAAGGCCTTCATGGTGTCAGGCATGTGCACTGGCAGGCCTTGTTCCACGCGCAGGCGCTGCAGGGCGCCGATCATCGCCGCAGTACCGGCCAGTTGCGCACCGGCTTCGTCGGCGCGGAATTCGCGGCGGCGCGAGAACCACATAACGATCATGCTGGCCAGGATGCCAAGAATCAGCTCGGCAACGATGGTTGCGACATAGTAGGCAATGCCTTGGCCCTCTTCGTTCTTGAAGATCACCTTGTCGACAAAGTTGCCGATGATACGTGCAAAGAACATCACGAAGGTGTTCACCACGCCCTGCACCAGCGCCAGGGTGACCATGTCGCCGTTGGCAACGTGGCCGATCTCGTGGGCCAGTACCGCACGCACTTCATCGGGCGAGAAGCGCTCCAGCAGGCCCTGAGACACCGCTACCAGCGCGTCGTTGCGGTTCCAGCCGGTGGCGAAGGCGTTGGCCTCGTATGCCGGGAAGATACCCACTTCGGGCATTTTGATGCCCGCTTCGCGAGACAGCTCTTCGACCGTTTGCAGCAGCCACTGCTCGTGGCGGGTGCGCGGTTGGCTGATGATCTGGGTGCCGGTGGTCATCTTCGCCATCCACTTGGAGATGAACAGCGAGACGAGGGAGCCGGCAAAGCCGAACACGGCGCAGAACACCAGCAGGCTGCTGAGGTTCAGGTCGACCCCGTTGGCGGCCATGAACCCGTTGAAACCGAACAGGCTCAGGGTAATGCTTGCAACCAGCACCACCGCGAGGTTGGTGGCTACAAACAACAGAATGCGCATCATGGTTGTTACGTTCTCCTGACGGATGAGTTGTCGCTTACTGCGGGGTATATAAGGGGCCTGCCGCGCCGATTCAATCGGGGGACTATTTCAAACTGTGTACGGCGGAGTATGGCAGAGGATGGCCTGCGGGCTGTGGGATAGAGCGTTGCAGGATGTAAGAAACATTCGGCTTGGGGGCTGCGTCATGGCCGCTGGGTGTTTGCCGCAAGTGGTGTGGCGCCTGTGAGATCGAGCGCCGCCCGCGCGGCGCTTCGCGGGTAAACCCGCTCCTACGTTTGTTTCGGGCCAATTATGCCTGTGGGATTTGCGCGCGAACGCCCTGGCGCATGGCTCGATATCGCGTCGTACAAACAAGGCGATCGCGCGCGCCTGGCACAGGATGAACTGGCCCGAAACAAACGTAGGAGCGGGTTTACCCGCGAAGCGCCGCGCGGGCGGCGCTCGATCTACGCCCCACCATCAACCTTTCGTCGAACCCCTCGTCGAAACTCTCGTCGTCGCCCCCCGTCGAACCCTACTGCGAATAACCCTTAAGGAAATTGCCGATCCGGCCAATTGCCGCTTCCAGGTCATCCACCCGTGGCAAGGTCACCACGCGGAAGTGGTCCGGCCACGGCCAGTTGAACGCCGTCCCTTGTACGATCAGCAGCTTCTCCGACAGCAGCAGGTCAAGGGCGAACTTCTCGTCGTTGAGGATCGGGCAAACCTTCGGGTCGATCCGCGGGAACGCATACAGCGCCCCCATCGGCTTCACGCAGCTGACACCGGGGATATCGTTGAGCAGTTCGTAGGTGCGGTTGCGCTGCTCCAGCAGGCGCCCCGGTGGCAGCACCAGGTCGTTGATGCTCTGGTAGCCGCCCAGCGCAGTCTGGATGGCGTGCTGGGCCGGCACGTTGGCGCACAGGCGCATGTTGGCCAGCATGTCGATGCCTTCGATGTAGCTGTGTGCGTGGTGCTTGGGCCCGGAGATGATCAGCCAGCCGGAACGGAAACCCGCCACCCGGTACGACTTGGACAAGCCGTTGAAGGTCAGGCACAGCAGGTCCGGGGCCAGCGAGGCGGTGCTGATGTGCACGGCTTCGTCGTATAGGATCTTGTCGTAGATCTCGTCGGAGAACACCACCAGGTTGTGTTGGCGGGCGAGTTCCAGCATGCCCAGCAGCAGTTCTTTGGAGTAGACGGCGCCGGTCGGGTTGTTCGGGTTGATGATCACCAGCGCCTTGGTGTTCGGGGTGATCTTGGCCTTGATGTCCTCGAGGTCAGGGAACCAGTCGGCCTGCTCGTCGCACAGGTAGTGCACCGGCTTGCCGCCGGCCAGGCTCACGGCGGCTGTCCACAGCGGGTAGTCGGGGGCCGGGATCAGCACTTCGTCGCCGTTGTTGAGCAGCGCCTGCATCGACATGACGATCAGCTCGGACACACCATTACCCAGGTAGATGTCCTCGATGGTGACGCCTTCGATTTCCTTCTGCTGGCAGTACTGCATCACCGCCTTGCGGGCGCTGAACAGGCCTTTGGAGTCGCTGTA
The DNA here is from genome assembly GCF_043101865.1 of Pseudomonas sp. zjy_15. Classification (NCBI taxonomy): domain Bacteria; kingdom Pseudomonadati; phylum Pseudomonadota; class Gammaproteobacteria; order Pseudomonadales; family Pseudomonadaceae; genus Pseudomonas; species Pseudomonas sp. zjy_15. The sequence continues at coordinate 24,080 of NZ_JBICII010000119.1, read as the reverse complement.
GCCCTGGGCGGTAGGCAGGTTGCGGATCACATCCTGCAGGATTTCATCAGGCGCCTCGAAGCCAAACGGCGCCGGGTTGCCGATGTTCAGCTTGAGGATGCGGTGGCCTTCCTCCTCCAGGCGTTTGGCGTGCTTGAGCACTGGGCCGCGAATGTCGTAGCAGACATTGGCGAGCTTGTTCGATTTGCTGAACTGCATGATGGGATCCCGATTGAGAAAACGCGCTACGCCCCGCCGAAAGGTTTGAAAGGGCAGGAAGCGGGTGCCAGACTGAACGCCTGGCACACGAAGCCGACTAATATACGTGCCACCCGCGCCCCGGAAAAGACGGTGTGGGGTGAAATTCAGCCTGCCGAGGTCCCTACATGAAAAAGATCGAAAGAACCCTGGACGAATGGCGGTCGATGCTCGACCCCGAGCAGTACCAGGTATGCCGCCTCAAGGGCACCGAGCGGCCATTCAGCGGCAAGTACAACAGCGAGCGCCGCGATGGCATCTACCATTGCATCTGCTGCGGCCTGGCGCTGTTCGATGCGCAGACCAAGTTCGACGCCGGCTGCGGCTGGCCGAGCTTCTACGCGCCGATCGAGGACAGTGCGATGATCGAGATCCGCGACACATCCCACGGCATGATTCGCACCGAAGTCACCTGCGCCCGTTGCGATGCGCACCTGGGGCATGTGTTCCCTGACGGCCCACCACCGACCGGTCTGCGCTACTGCATCAACTCGGTGTGCATCGACCTTCGTCCGCGCGACTGACCGGAGCCCGATCATGGCTGCAACGATGCTGAACATACCCTGCGTGACCCTTGGCGGCGAGCACAAGACGCTCGGCGACTTCCCGGGCAAGGTGCTGTTGGTGGTCAATACTGCCAGCCAGTGCGGTTTTACCCCACAGTACAAGGGCCTGGAGCAACTGTGGCAGGCCTACCGCGACCGTGGCCTGGTGGTACTGGGCTTTCCGTGCAACCAGTTCGGCAAGCAGGAACCTGGCGATGCGCGGGAAATTGCGCAGTTCTGCGAGCGTAATTTCGGCGTGACTTTCCCGCTGTTTCGCAAGGTCGAGGTCAACGGCCCGGGCGCTCACCCTCTGTTCGTCGAACTCAAGCGGCGCGGCCCGGGCATTCTGGGTAGCCAGAAGATCAAATGGAACTTCACCAAGTTTCTGGTCGACCCGGCCAGTGGCCAGGTCAAGCGCTATGCCCCCACCACCAAGCCACAGGCTCTGGAGGCGGACATCGAGCGTTTGCTCAGCCGCTGAAGGGTGCCCAGTGGTCGACCAGGGCCAGTAGCTCTTCGCGGCGGAATGGCTTGGCCAGGTAGTCGTTCATGCCCGCCGCCCGGCAGCGTTCGCGCTCTTCGGGCATCGCGTTGGCGGTGAGGGCGACGATTGGCAACGCGGGCCAGCGGCCGCTTTGGCGGATACGCCGGCTGGCCTCGTAGCCGTCCATCACCGGCATGTTGCAGTCCATCAGCACCAGGTCGAATTCCTCACGCTCCAGCAGCTCAAGGGCCTCCGCGCCCTGGGTGGCCAGTTGCACCTGGCAGCCGAGCTTGGCCAGCATGCCCTTGGCCACCAGCTGGTTCACCGGGTTGTCCTCTACCAGCAGAATCCTCGCACGGCCTTGCTCCTGGGTAATGGCCGGGATGGCCAGCGGGTGTTCGGGCTCATGGCCTTGCAAGGTGCGGCGCAGGGTCTGGTACAGGGCGTTGCGTGCCAATGGCCGGGCCAACTGGTGCAGCGGGGCCAAGGCCAAGGACTGCTCGTTGGGCAGGAAGTTGCCGTAGGCAGTCACCAGCAGAATCGGGGTATTCAATGCCGGGCGCAGCTCGAACAGGTGCTCGACGTCGTCGGTGATCAACAGGTCGATCGCTCCGGCATCCAGCGTGGCGCAACTGTCATGGCGCTGGTAGGTCAGGCCCCAGGCGGGCAGCAAGTGCTGCAACAGTTCACTGAGCCCGCTGCCGGCTGCGCTCAGTGCTGCCACGCGGCCATGCAAGGGCGCCGGCGGGATGGCTTCGGTGTGCACGGTCAACGGCAACTCGGCGGTAAAACAGCTGCCAAAGCCTGGCTCGGAGCGAATGTGCAGGTGGCCCTGCATGGCCTTGCACAGGTTGCGCGTCAGCGCCAGGCCCAGGCCGGTACCACCGTACTGGCGGGTGATGCCGGCACCGGCCTGGGTGAAGGGCTGGAAGATGCGCGCCTGGGCGTCTTCGGGGATGCCGATGCCGGTATCCCGTACCTCCAGACGCACACCGCCGACAATGGCCACCAAGCGCACATCGACGCGGCCAAAGCGGGTGAACTTCAGCGCGTTGGACAGCAGGTTGCTGACGATCTGCCGCACACGCGTGGGGTCGCCGAGCACGCTGCTGGGGAAGTCGCTGGCGATCAGGCAGGTCAGCTCCACGCTTTGCGCGGTGTTCTGCGACAGCAGGTTGGCGGTGTCTTCCACCATCGAGCCCATGTCGAACGCAATGCGTTCCAGTTCCAGTTGGCCGGCATCGAACTTGGACAAATCGAGAATATCGTTCAGCAGCTCTACCAGCACCTTGCCCGAGTCATGGGCGATCGCCAGTTGCTGGCGTTGCTCGCTGGGCAGCGGGTTGTCCAGTGCCAGGGCGATCATGCCGAGCATGCCGTTGAGCGGGGTGCGGATTTCGTGGCTCATGTTGGCCAGGAAGGCGGCGCGTGCCTGGGCCATGTCCAGCGCTCGGCTACGGGCTTGTTCCAGCTCCTGATTGGACAGGCTCAGGCTGCTGTTGCTGGCCTTGAGCTCGTTGGTGCGCGCCGACACGATGTCTTCCAGCTCGTTCAGATACTGGGTCAGACGGTTTTCCGCGGTGCGACGCTGTTCGATCTCGGTGGCCATGCTGACGAACTGCTGGTTGGCGACCTTCACCAGCACGCCGATTTCGTCATGCTCGTGTCCGTGTGGGCATTCCAGGCGAGTTTGCCGGGGTTTGCGCGGGTCGCTGCCGCTGAGTGCGCCGATCACCGTCACCAGCGGCTTGGTCAGCATCATGTAGAACAGCGCCAGCAGGATGCCGGTCAGCACCAGGCTGCGGGCAAAACCATTGAGCAGGGTGATGCCGGCACGGTCGAGAAAGCGGCTGCCGAAGGCGAAGGTGTCGATGTCCAGGTACAGGGTGCCCAGGTACTCCTCTGGCATGTGGGTCAGGTACAGGCGTTCCTTGAACTGGCGCTGCTCGCCGAACAGGAAGTCGCTGAGTGGCCGGTAGCGGTCCTGAAGCTTTGGCCGCTCGACATCGGCCAGTACCGTTTCGTTATTGTCGATCAGCCGTGCGCGGATGACGGCCGGCGACTGCAGCAGGCCGCGGGTCAGCTCCAGCGCCAGCTCCGAGTCGATGTTGTAGGCGATGCGCGAGGCCGGGTTTTGGCTGATTTGCAGCAACGCGCTCACTTCACGGTTGATGGACGCGTCTTCGCTGGCATAATCGATGCCGATCTGGATGAGACTGAGCAATGTTCCCAGGATGAAGCCGACCAGGACTGTCAACCGGGCTTGCTTGTATGACAGGCGATTGGTGAACTTGATATCCATGAGTCCCGAGCCGGTTTCCCGTTCCTTGCGCTGCGCAAGCATAGCCGAATAGCCCCGGCTGCTGGTGGGTCTGTCTGTTCATTTCAGTTGATCGCCAAGCGGGGGCCGCTTTGCGCCCCTTCGCGGGCTTGCCCGCTCCCACAGGTACAGCTTAGCCCCAGGCTGAACGCAGCCCTGTGGGAGCGGGCAAGCCCGCGAAGGGGCGCGCAGCGGCCCCCAAAAAACTGAAATTGTTAGGAGTCGTCATGGACGCTCGCTTGATCGCTTTTCTGGACCGCGCCGAATCGGTACTGGCGCGTCTTGAACCCCTGTTGCCGGCACAGCGCCCGCACATCGACTGGACCACCACACTGGCCGCGCGCTGGCAGCGTGATGGCCGCAGCGGCTACCTGCTGCCACTGGAGGTCAGCCTGGACATCCGTCTGACCGATCTGATCGGCGTCGACAAACAGCGCGACCAACTGGGCCGCAACACCCACCAGTTCATCAACGGCCTGCCAGCCAACCACGCGTTGCTGTGGGGCTCGCGCGGTACCGGCAAGTCGTCGCTGGTGCGTGCTTTGCTGGCCGAGCACGCCAGCGCCGGCCTGCGCCTGATCGAAATCGAGCGTGACCACCTGGCCGACCTGCCGCGGGTGGTCGAGCAGCTGCAGAAGCTGCCGCAACGTTTCATCCTGTTCTGCGACGACCTGTCGTTCGAAGCCGGGGAGGGCGATTACCGGGTGCTCAAGAGCGTGCTCGACGGCTCGCTGGAGCAGGCCCCGGACAACGTGCTGCTGTACGCCACCTCCAACCGCCGCCACCTGGTGCCCGAGAAGGAAAGCGACAACGAGAACTGGAAGCGTGTGGACGGCGAGCTGCACCCCAGCGAAGCGGTGGAGGACAAGATTGCCCTGTCTGACCGTTTTGGCCTGTGGCTGTCGTTCTATCCGTTCACTCAGGACCACTTCCTGAATGTTGTGGAACACTGGATTGGCCAGTTGGCACAACCTGCGGGCCTTGTGTGGCAACGCACCGAAGAACTCGACATCCTCGCCGTGCGCTGGGCCACCGGCCGCGGTAACCGTAATGGCCGTTGTGCCTATCAGTTCGCCCGCTATTGGGTCGGGCTGCAATTGCTGGAGCAAAAGTAAATGATCGACCTCAATGCCAGTGGCGCCGGCCTCGACGGCTACAATCTGCTGGCGGCGCAAGTGCAGGCGCTGTTCGCCGACGAGCGTGACTTCATCGCCAATGCCGCGCAGTTTTCGGCGTTTCTGTATAACCAGGTGGACGACCTGAACTGGGCGGGGTTCTACCTCAACCGCAACGAAGAGCTGGTGCTGGGCCCGTTCCAGGGCCAGGTGGCGTGTGTGCGTATTCCGTTCAGTAAAGGTGTGTGCGGGGCCGCGGCGGCAACGCGACAGACCCAGCGGGTCGAGGATGTACATGCATTCCCGGGCCACATTGCCTGTGACAGCGCCTCCAACAGCGAGCTGGTGATCCCGTTGGTGAAAGACGACAGGTTGATTGGCGTGCTGGATCTGGACAGCCCGACGGTGGGGCGGTTCAGCGAAGCGGACCAGGTGGGGCTGGAGCGGTTGGCGGCGATCTTTCTGGCGTTGACTGACTGCTGATCAGTGTTGCCTGTGCCGGCCTCTTCGCGGGTGAACCCGCTCCTACGACGGCCTGTGTCCAACCAGGGATGTGTGTCCACCCCGGTGTAGGAGCGGGTTTACCCGCGAATACGGTGGTGGCTGCAACGATGAATGCTCAGGAATATTGGCCAGCAGGCCCGGCCTCTTCGCGGGTGAACCCGCTCCTACGACGGCATTGATACGCCAGTAGCGAAGAGGCCGGTACAGGTTAACCAATCAGTCGTAGATCACCTTCTTCTTCCAGGTCTCTTCCTCATCGGTCTTGAGCCCATCGGTCAATTCGTTGTGCTCGCCTTCCGCCGGGGCCATGCGGTCCATCACCTGGGCATTGGCCCGGGCCAACAGTTTCTCAAGATACGTCAGTTGCTCTTCATACACCTTCGGCTCGGGCTGCTTGCGCAGATATTGCACGCCGCGCTCGAAGGCCAGGCGCGCCTGGCCAGGCTGGCCTTTCTGCAGGGCCTGCTGGCCCAGGTTGTTGAAGAACTCGATATGCAACAACACCAGGATATGGCGGATCTCCTTGACCCAGTGTTTGGCCTCGGTCGTTGGCAAGAAGCCTTCCTGTGCAGCGCGGGTCACCTGATTGTGCAGCGCCTCCAGCAGGAAGCGTACGTCCTTGGCCTTGATCTCGGTGTGGATCGGGTTAGGGGGGTTGTTGACCGGGATCTTGTCGCCCAGGGCTATCAGCCCTTCCAGTTCGGCGATGCGCGCCTTGAATTCGGCATTGTGCTTGTCCACCGCCAGCAGGCGCTGGTTGAGGTTCAGCTCCAGGCGGGTCAGCAGCAATTTGAGGGCCGGGGTCATGAACTGGCCGGGGAACGTCTCGGTGATTTCGCCACAGCGACGCAGGCGGTCGGCGAGCTCGATCTTCGTCCGGGCGCGCTCAAGCTTGCCATTTTCGACCACATTGTTGAGGTAGCCGATCACGATCAGCAACGCGATGCCCGCCACGATGAGCAGGGTGATCAGAAGTGGTGTCACCGTTAATGCCTCATGAATAGGTTTGCATGATTGAGTGTAGGAGCGAGCGTGCTCGCGAGAGGCCCTGACAGCCATTCTCTTTTTCTATCGGCAAACTGTGCCATGACTGGATGCTGGCACATTAATGCTGACTTGACGCCAGAAAATCAACGGCAAACCCCGGCAGGCGCACCAAAACAGCGCTGGGTGTACCCGGAAGTCATTGATTTAAATAAATTTCTACAAAGGGGTTGACGCCTTCCCGAACCATCCATAGAATGCGCGCCACTTGCAGCGTAAAGCACACAGCGAAACGCAGCAGGGAGTGAAAGCAGGCAGTAATGCCAGCAGCGTGTCCCCTTCGTCTAGTGGCCTAGGACACCGCCCTTTCACGGCGGTAACAGGGGTTCGAGTCCCCTAGGGGACGCCAATGCGGGAATAGCTCAGTTGGTAGAGCACGACCTTGCCAAGGTCGGGGTCGCGAGTTCGAGTCTCGTTTCCCGCTCCAGTTTCTCCGGCACTGCTTAGCGGCGGGGCAGGAAAAGAAAATCCAGGCTGAATCGTGAGGTTCATGTTCTGGTGCACTGAAAAGTGTTGTGTGTCCCCTTCGTCTAGTGGCCTAGGACACCGCCCTTTCACGGCGGTAACAGGGGTTCGAGTCCCCTAGGGGACGCCAAATGCGGGAATAGCTCAGTTGGTAGAGCACGACCTTGCCAAGGTCGGGGTCGCGAGTTCGAGTCTCGTTTCCCGCTCCAGTTTAAATACTGTGGCGTCTATGCGGTGCAGTGGTGGTGAAGGTCTTCAAGGCGCTTCACGCCGAAAGCGGTAAAGTTTCACAATGCGGGAATAGCTCAGTTGGTAGAGCACGACCTTGCCAAGGTCGGGGTCGCGAGTTCGAGTCTCGTTTCCCGCTCCAAATCAAGATTTACAACCTTCCACGGAAGTCTGTAGATCCTCGGAAATAGACGCTTCGGCGTCTTTTTTCGTTTCAGTCAAAGCCATCGGGATCCATGGTCATCCCGACATTTGGCTTCAACTGCAAAAAACGCCACTCTTTCGGGTGGCGTTTTTTTTTGCATCGGGCTACGGCTTGTCTTCCAGTTGGGCTGCCGCATCGGGAAATTTCAACCAGCTCAGCTTATCGTCGAACGACACTTCAACCGACACCCGGAACTGATAGTTGATTGCCAGCCTCAACAGTTCGGTTTTCGTGACGCTACCCAGCACCATCACGCCCGTTTCGCTGGGTACAGGCAGCGCGGTGGCAATCGGCAGCCTGATTTCCCGAGTGACGTTGCCGCTTTCCACCCCGTCGATCCAGGCGTTGACGAATTGCGACGTATGCCGGAACGGCCAGCTTTCCAGGGTAAAGGTGGTGCTTTCGCCCAGTGTGCGCAGGTTCAGTGCGCGGTTGCGGATATCACTGCACTGCACGATTGGCAGTCCTTCGATTTTCCGCACCGTGACATAGTGCGAAGGCGAGGGGGGCACGTCAGGCTTGTCGATTTGGTAATACAGTTCCACCCGGCCGCCCATGTGCGGCGGCACATATAGGCTGGGGATCAGGTATTCAAGTGCGCCTGGCGATATGGGCGTGTTGGTGGAGTAACCGCCGAGCGTCCCGGGTTGGCCCCAGAATACGGTGACAGTCTCATTCGGCCGGATTTCTGCCCCGTCGGGTATGACGAATGTGACGCCGTCGAATGCGTTGCCAGGTTCCAGCGTGCTTTGGTAATCGCTGCCCTTCGCCTCCTTGATGTGTGGCGGTGGCAATTCGCGTGGTGGCGGGGAAGGGTCGGACTCCAACGCGACCGCTAGCGCACGCTGGGGGTACGCGTGATGTTGTCCGCCAGCGACCAGCGTGTCTGCTCCTTGATCGGCATTTGCAGGGTCGACACCTGTTGATCGAAGGGGGCGTCCTTGATGTTGTACTGCATGGTGACTTCATGTACGCAGTTGTTCTGCACGGTTCTGGTCGAGGTCAGCAGATGGAAGCGGTTGAAGGTGCGTGTGATGTCGCGCAGTGCTGTGCCATTGTGGTCGCGCAAGGTTTCGACCGTTTGATACTCAAAGTCGTACCGTTTCGACTCGTAGAGGTTGTCCAGCCCATTGTCAGACCAACCGATCCCGGCGCCGTAACCCAGAAAGTTGTTGGAGCCCGGGTAGGTATAGGTTCGCTGGAACGCAGGTTGGCCACCGCGCGGTTCGATGACGTGCCGGGTCACGCGCGGCAGGGCTGGCCGGGCGTCACCGGGGAACAGATGGCCACGGTCCTGGTAATAGAGATATTCACGGGCACCGGTCGGGGGCTCGACCTTGCTCACGCACAACAACCCGTTCACCAGGGCGTAATCCAGGCGCCAGCTGGCCAGCTCACGGGTTGGCAGAACGATCGATGTGACCCAGTCAGTATTGATCAGGTTCATCGCATAAAGGGCTACGGGCTGGCCGTTGTCACCCTGATAAGGGCGCTCGCGCAATTCGATGCGGCCATCGTCGCGTTCGATTTCCAGCAGGATCTCCTCACGCTCGTCGCTGATCGAGCAGAGCATCATGTAAGACGAGTTGAACGGTTGGTACTGGAGGTCGATCCTGTGCCCCGTGGCCGAGTAGATCTCCACGGGCAGGGCGATACGCCCGATCGCGCTACCCATTTCTTCGAGGATTTCCACCAGGCCTGAACGGTGCACCACGCGATAGCGCGCATTCCCGCCTGGCCCGGCAGGTTCGCGGTAGAAGTGAAAGTGCGCCAGCCGTTGCTCCTGCATTTGCAAGCGTGAGCCCGAACTACCGGTCACTTTGAATGATTCACCGCTGTAGGTGGTGATGACCTGTGTGTGCGGTGCGAACTGCGTCAGTGACAGATTCCATCCCCGCCCCCAACCCGAATCAATCGTATTGAGCGGGTTGAAGTTTAGGCTGAGTTCAAGTTCGGGGCCGGAGAAGTAATTGGCGCCCAACTCGGGAAGTTTTATGGACAGTGTGTATTGTCCGGTGCGGCTGTCGACACCGCTCTCCATGAAACTCATGAAGTTAAGGGCGTTGGAATGCAGTGAAGATTCCGTACTCATAATGAACGTTCTCACTCTGCTTGTCAGGGGGCGGGCGCTGTAAGTCAGGGGCTGCGCGTGCCGAATACGTGTCGACAGTAGTGGAAGTTTCGTGTGTTGACACCTGTCAGTTTTGCTAGGTGTTCAGGTTCAGGGGCGGTGTTATATCTATGCCAACTCTCGAATCGGACATGTGCAAGGCGGAGATATTCATACATGGACATGCCAGACGTTTCACACCTTAATGAACGTATGAACTCTGTCGATCTGGACGCGCTTGGCAGTGCCGATCTGATGACTTGGATTAGCTATCCCGGCATTGCCGAGCACGACCTGGTATATATCAACTGGCGGGGGTGCAAGGCCGACAACAGTGCCGAGGACCTCTTTGGCGAACGCGAAGTATTGAGCCTGGATGCCGGCCGCGGGGAGATCCTGATCGATAACGCACTCGTCACCGCCTTGCGCGGTGGCCAGGTGTTCTATTCGTTCACGCGTCTGGATAACGCCGGCAATCCTGTGGGGCCTGAGTCCAAGCGTCGTTTCTTCTTCGTTGACCGGCCCGCTGAAGGCATATGGGCTTTGCCGGTCGCCCACTTGCAAGATGCCCATGAGGGGGTGATCGACGTCAACCTGCTCAATCCCGAAGGCATATTGCTGGCAACAGCGCCCTATGCCGCCATGGCCAACCGGACAGTGCCCTGGGCGATATCGAAGGTGAGATCGCCATGCCAAATTCCGATGTCACCCACATCCTGACGGGCTACCGCATGGGGCCGCCCGCACTGGTGGATATGCAAGCGAACTACACGTCGCCCAAGGTCTGGCAAAGCCTGGCCTTGGAAGGCGGGAGCCATCTGGTCATGGACAAGACCGAGGGGCTGCTGAGCCTGTCGGTTCACGACCTGCTCGACCCGTTGCCGGTCACTCAGAAACTGCTGCTGAGCACCGATGCCCAGGGCGTGAGCGCCGACCTGCGTGAAGGCACGGATACCGAGCTGGACCTGGGCGGTGGTTTGCCACAGCGGCAGGCCGCCGGGCGATTCTTCAAGGAAGTGCTCAGCGGGTTGGGCAGCGCCCGGCAGGTTTATCCCTTGGTTGACTTCAAGGCGCTGTCTGGCAACCCCTACCTGGCGGTTCGGCACAGTGAAGTACGCACCCACGTCAGCAAAGCCGACGGCAAGTCCGCACTGGTGATATTCGCGGGTATCAACAATGGCTCTGTGGGCAACCTGCCCGGTGAGCAGTCCGATTACCCGTTCCTGCTCCCCGATGATCTTGCGCAACCGGTCGACAGCGCACTGTTGCTGACGTCGCGCTTCCTGCACCGTGCAGCTTACGCCACGGGCCTGGCGCAGATGCTCGAGGGTGGCGCGTTCGATGCCCGGTTCGATGAAGACAATAACTTGCAGCGGCTGGATGCCACGGCCGGCCTGTTGGAGGTGTACCCCAGCACTTACGAGAGCGACAAGTATCAGTTTGCCTGCGAGGGTTTCAAAATTGCCGTAAACGCAGGGGCGCCGGCCGGCGATCAGGGGCGGGCTGCCCTGGCGGATTTCCAGCCCTTTCTGAGTGTCACCTTTGAACACGATGAGGTCCGCCAGCACTGGAAGTCCTATTGCACGCTGACGTTCACCTACACCCGTACGGCCTCGTTGCGCTCAACCTTGCCAAGGGGGGGCGGTTCACCAGCAACCTGTTCGACGATAAACCCGACCTCGCTCAGCAACTGATCGACGCACTGCAAGCCTGGATGGGTGAGATGCCTGGCCGTTGCGCCAGGTTCGAGCTGGGCACCGTGGACTTTTCCGGTTATGGCCCGCTGACACCTACAGGCTTCATCCTGCGCACCCAGGCGGCACCTGGTGCGCGAGTACGCGATGCCGTCAACTACGGCGATGGCGCAGTGCTGGTGTTCATCCGCCTGCGCGATAGCCTGCTCGATGGTCAGCCGCCAGGCACAAGCTACCCATATCTGTTGCCCGACGGCGGTTACTCGGCAACGCTGGTGCTGAACAAGGACATGCTTGGCCATGCCTCCGACGACGGCCTGGAGCTGCTCGCCCGACTGCTGTTCCCTGAGCTCAATGCCTTTGTCAAGAAGGTGGACAGTACGCCGCTGGACCGAACCATCCGCCTGCAGATGTTCTTGCACCGCCGCGGAGCCTCTACGTCGGAAGTTTTTTACGCCGGTTTCCAGGCAAGGACCGGGCGATGGTTCTACTCGAACGACACCCGTCATCAGAATGCCGAGATCGAGGTCAAGGTACACACGCCGGACGCCTACAAATCCACAGACTACACATTTACCCGCACACGGGCGGCGGGTGGCGGTGGTAATTCGGGCTCGACAGAACCGGAGCACGAAGATTTCGACCTGCACCCGGAGACCGACGATTACTGGATGTTGAGCTACAACCACGGGACCTTCTATACCGCCGAATTCGTCAAGGCCAAGGAAAGTGATAACGACAGGGATGTGAATACCTCGATGGTGCGCTGGGAAAGTTCTTTTCCAGAAGAGTACTACCGCAGTTATACCGGGTATGTTTTTCAGGGCTACAACGAGCCGCTGCCGAAGTTTGTTTCCTTTGATCCCGATTCGAAGCCTTTGATCGATGGTGTCGAACGTGAAGTCAGCTCGGTGTACCAGCCCGGTCTTTTGGCAATTGTCAATTTCCGTCGGCGGGATCTGCCCCGTTATGTTGCAGCCCCTCATAAGGCTCTCTTTGAGAAGCTGAGTAAACCGTTATATGTTCAGTTGCGCGACGCTCACGCGAATTTGCATATTGTCCAGATCGATTACCTGCCCGCTGACACCATTGGTGATCGTAATATTCTTGTCCACACGGTCCCCTTGCGACCGACGGGCAGACAAACTTCAATTGCCCGGCTTAGTAATTACCAAGAAGGAGAACACGTATGAAACGTTATCGCATGGCAGCCGTTGTAATCGGTATGTTTTTCGGCTTCCACAGTGTGGGCCAGGCAGCGACCGGGCCAGTTCGTCCAGGTACGATTCAGCTCGCCGAGAATATGGACCCTTCAGGGCTACCCAGTGGCAAGCAATGTACGGTCTCGGGGAAACCGGGTGAATTCACAGACTTCGAAATGTCGAACACCACCTGTAAAAATGATTCGATTTCCTACTTCAAATTCAACAATGTACCCTCAACGACATTGGTGACGTTTAACTCCGAAGGAGACTGCAACAAGACGGATGACTGGAGGTTTGTCGTTAAAACAACAAAACAACCGACTACTACGGGTTGGATGAGTATCGAAGAGCTCAATGCGCATGGTGTAGGTGACCCGGTGACGGCGGGATTGGAGCTGGCTAAGCATGAATATGATCATGGCAATATCAAAGGCAAACTATCTTGTGTGCGCATTTTGGTGCCGCTGAGCGAAGTCCCGTAATCATCAATAGTCTTGATTGTTTGATGGAGCTAACTAATGACCACATCCACTTCAGTGCATTCCAATGCCTTTAATTTTTCTTCCTATATAGAAAGCGGCGTTGATCCTCGCACCGGGCAATACACTGTGTCGATCAGGCTGCCCGAATTGCAAGGCAATGATTTGCAAGGCCCAGGTTTCGAACTGGCGTTGTTCTACAGCCCTTTGAATGGCGAGGATTCTGGATTCGGCAAGGGCTGGAACCTGCAACTGACACAAGTACGCAAGCACATCGTGACATTGAGCAGTGGTGAAGCGTACAGGATTACCGGTAAGTCATCGGTTACCGGGCGACTGGAAATGAAAGAACAGAAGCTGCGGCAGTTCGATCTGTATGAGGATCCCCCTGGGCCCGGTGGGGCCGCACGTTTTCGCGTGGAGCACCGCTCAGGGTTGGTCGAGGTGCTGCAAGTGATGGGCTCGGGAGAGGGCGAAGTCGCTTTGCCCGTGGAGCTGCATTCACCGCTGGGGCACATGTTGCACCTGAGTTACCTACCCTTCGGCAAGGGTCACATGCGTTTGAGCGAGGTCCAGGATGAAAGTGACGTGCTGCTGAGGCTGCAACGCAGCGACAACAGCCGTGTCGAACTGCTTTGCTACCCTTCCGGTGGTGATGATGGTGGCCCGCTGGCCCGGTATGCGATGACGTTGCGCGAAAGCGACAACCGGGTCAGTGAGATCATCCTGCCCACGGCCAATCAGGCCCGCTGGCGCTTCACTTATGAGGACGTGTTGGGGTACTTGTGCGTACGTGAGCCTTTCGAAGCGGAACGCAATTACAAGTACTTCCTCTGCGCATACGACAACGAGCAGGCCCAGCAATGGGCCTATGACGTGAAGCAAGTCGAGACGCACACGCTGCTCGACGGGCTCAGCCGTCCCATCTTCGAAGAGCGCGCAGACAAGGACAGCGCAACGTATGCTGGTGCTTTGCGGCCTATCTACCGCGCTCGTCACGACGAACTGGACCAGCTGGTCGAGGAAACCGAAATCGACTGGCTGGGTGATGGTTTGCTGGAATTGACCAGCCACATCAGTTACGACGACTGGGGCCAGAGGTACGCTGTCCTGAATCCGGATGGCACGACTCAAGTCGAGGAAATCGACCAGGTGGCGAGCAAGGACGGTCCGGTGCATCGCGCCTGGCGTGAGGTGGAGCACTCACGGGTCAGCGGCATCAACGAGACGTGGTACAACCTGTTCGAGAAGCCGGTGCGGATCGAGCGATTTGCCCTGGATGGAAGCACCAGTATCAGCTTGCAGGTCAATGACTACGATGGGCTTGGCCGGCTGAGCAGGGAAGCTCAAGGAAGCGGTACAGGCCAGCGTGTGGTTGAGTATCGTTACGACGCGTTCGACCGTGTCCGCGAGGAACGCCTGGCAGATCGAGTCAACACGGTCTATCGCACCTATGCCGGGCACAGTCGCAATGACCTGCCGGTCAGCATCAAGGTGGGTAACACCGAAAACGCCGCCGTGTTGTTGGGCGAACAGGTGTTCGATGGCCTTGAGCGGCGAACCGTGGCCAAGACCGGAGGGCGAGAGCAGAAATTCGAATATGACCCAGGTGAGCGGCAACCGCATTGGGTGCAGGCGCCGGATGGTACCCGGATCGAGTACCAGTACCGGCCAGCGTTGGGTGAAGAGCCCGTCCTTCGGGTCCTCTCCGGCAAGGAAGCGAAATACGAGTATGACCTGAAAAATGCCAGGCTTACCCATTGCGAAGAGCCTGGGGATGACGAGAATTCCGGTTACACATTGGACCGTAGCCATTTCCTGAGCAACGGCGAGGTCAAGCGCGAGTCGCGTACGGTGGATGGTGAAGTGTTCAGCATGGCCTACGACTACAGTTTTCGCAGTCGCTTGCGTGCCTATGTGGATGTGCTGGGGCAGACACAGCTCTACGATTTCGACGATGTCGGGCGCCTGGAAAAAACCACGCTGCACGCGCCTGAGCCCAAAAGGTCTCGCTACCGGCTGCAGCGTGCGCCTTCCGGGCAACTGCTGCTGGAGTCGACGTTCGGGTATGACCGCCAAGGACGCATGGCGTCCATTACCACCACCGATGCCAGCACCGGGAATGCTTTGGCAATTCTGCTCGAGTACGATGAATTCGACAGGGAGATCCTGCGGACCTTCGATTTTGGTGACACCGTGCAAACGTTGGCACAGGACTATGATGAGTTCGATTGTTTGAAGTCCCGCATTCTGAAAGAGCGCCCGAAGGGCAGCGACGAAAGCCAGGCCACGCTGTTGCGGCATGAGACTTACCAGTACGATCGGCGCGGGCGGCTGCAGATATACACCTGTGATGGCCCTGAAGCGCCCGTGGACCCCTCCGGTCAAACCATTGCCAGGCAGATATTCGGCTTCGATGGCCTGGACAACATCCTCTCGGTGATCACCTACCGCCCGGACGGGTCGTTCCAGCGGACCTTGTACGAATTCAAGAATAGCGATCCGGCACAAATGAGCCGGATCATTCCGCCTGATGCGCTACTGGGGAGCTATGACGTCGATCACGACCTGGAGGAGTTGTTCAAGATCGTCAAATACGATCCGCAGCTGGCTATCGATTTGTGTTACGACGACAATGGCAACCTGATCAGTGATGAGCAGGGTCGGGTACTGACGTATGACGGGCTCAACCGTTTGCTCAGGGTCGAGACCCCGGACGGTGAACGCTGTCGCTACAACTATGACCCAGAGAACATTCTGTCCGGCACGGCCCCTGGCTAAGGGCACCGGGGGGGGCGACGAGGCCGGTATAGGGACCGGCCTCGTCGCATTCAGCGGTAGCGAATGGTGAAGTTCAAGGCGCCCTTGGCCAAGCCCGGGCGCAGGTTGCTGTTGGGTTCTGTCTGGTAGAAGCGAGCCTGAAAATTCAAAGGCACGTTATCGCTCGTCAGGGGTACCAGGTCGATCTCTTTGTTCAGGGGCATCGATACCCCGTTGTACAGCATCTGAATACCTATGCCACGGGCTGCGGAGTCGTCGGTCAGGCTGAACACGTTTTCATCCGCAGGGCCAATCGGTCGAGAACCATTGATGCCATCGAGTTCGATGGTAGCGAGGGTCTCGTTACCCGGGTCAGGGTCCACCTGGCAGTTGCTCAAGCGGACCTGGAATGCTGCAGGAGGCGTGGTGAAGCCTGGGCCGGTGAAGTCGTTGACGCTCCATTCGCCAAGGTCCACCGGGTTGGCACTGACGTCTGCTGAAGCATCGCACTGGGTCTGGATGACCATTGCCCTGAGGGTGTATTCCAGAACTTTGCCAAAGCCTCCCCAGTCCAGATGGCCGGTCACCAGTACGCCATCCAGCTGATGCTCGCCGGGCGGCAGATCGCCGGTCTTGACCAGCGTGATCCTGTGCCTGAACGTGGCTAGCGTGGCCGGGCCCAACAGGGTCTGCTCGTAATAGGCCGTGAACGGCACCCTGGGTGGCCTGCTGTCGGGGATGAACTGGTCGGTGCCACCGAGAAAGGGGTGCAGCAACTCTACGATCGCTCCGATGCCTGGAATGTTGGTCCTGAGGACGGGGGCGTCGAGCAAGCGCCCATCAACCGCAGGCAGCGGAGGATGTACCCCGCGGGCGGCCTGGAAGTTGAAATTTATCCGCTCGCCGTAGGTCCGGCACAGGAGGGCAAGGTTGTTCTGGTCGAGAGTAGCTTCGAACAGCTCTGGGGTGCCGATCGTTGTGCCGATCCGCGCATCGCGTGGCACATAAAGGGTGTTCAGGTCGCGGACATGGACCTTGAGGTTTGCGCTGATCAGCGGTTCGAACTCGCAGCGGGTCTGGTCTACCGGCATGGCCATGGCGTTTGCAGCCGGCCATGCCAGGGTGGCGAGCAGCGCCTGGAGAAGGGTCTTGTTGATGCTTTTCATGGGGGTCCTGAAAGGCGCGGTACGGCCGTGGGTAAGGCTGCACCGCGTGAAGGTTGCTAGATACAGGTCAGGGTTTGCTGGCGATAGCCGTCGACGACGGGAGCGTCCAGCCCGTCCAGATGCACCCGGCAGCCGGCGTTGGGCTGGTCGCCCCAACTCACCTGCAGCGGTTGCTCCTGGCTGGGGTTGGTGAGCATTACCAGGCCCGCCTGCCCGACCATGCCGAGTTGGGTACCGTTCTCGGCCAGCACCTGGGCCCCAAAGGGCAGCGGTTGACCCTGGGTATCGTGCAGGGTCAGTACAAGGCGTGAAACGCGGCGTGCCTCGAAGCGGTGCTTGACCACTGCACCCTGGCGAGGCACTACCTGGGCGATGCCGTTGTCGATTTCCACATCAGGATCGAGACGGTCGGTTTCCAGGACCACCGAATTGGTCCGGTACGGTTGCAGGTAGGGCAAAAGTGCATAGCCGCGTGAATTGGTGCGCGTACCTGTTGCATTTTGCAGGCCCACATTGGCCACGCCAGGGACTTCGATCAAGGCCGCGGTATCTCCCAGGTATCGGCCGAACTCCAGCCCGACAGCATGCAGCAGCACCGCACCACTGGCATTCAATGACAGGCTGCGGTAGTTGTGGGCTTCGGTATAGCCAGCACTCACGCTGGCATAGGGCGCCTGATGGCCGAGTGACAGTGCCGCTGTCTTGCGGGCGTGTTCGTCACGGCTCAGGCTGGTGCTGTAGCTCAGCGCGCTGTCACTGCCGCTGAGCGTGGCGCGCTGGCTGTAGCCGTTGGCGTTGTGCTGCAGGTCGAAGGTCGCATTGGCGCGGTGACCGAAATGCAAGGGTACCGTCACGCTCAGGCCGAACTGACGATCACTGCCGTAACGGTCGGTCAACGATTGTGAGGCGAACAGGTTGTAGCCTACACCCCGATGCTGGGTGTTGAAGTTGAACTGGTATTGCCGTTGGGTGGCATTGCTGCGCCAGTAGTCCTGTTGCGACAGCGTCAGGGTCAGCGAGCTGGTCCTGCCCAGGCTCTGGTGGACCGAGGCCTCCAGGCGGCTGCGGCGACTGCCGCTGAACGTAGTGTCTTGGCTGCGCTGGCGCACCACTTCATCGAAGTCACGGTAGCCTTGGGTCGAATAGCGATATCCGGCAAAGCGCAGGTTGGTTTGGGTGGTGAAGGCCTTGGCATACTTCAGGGCGTAACTGGAACCTTGCACCTCGCGCTCATGGGCATTGTCGATTGCGCTGGACGCCTGCGTTACATCGAAGGCCACTGCACCCAGGTGGCCCAGGTCCTTGCTAAACCCCAGGTTGCCCGCGCGGTAGAATTCGCTGGCCATCAAGCCGCCGTAAACGGTGGTGTCCCAGTAGGAGCCTACGGCCAGCGTGCCTTGCCAGAGCAGAGGGGTCTCGAGGTCGCTGGAGGGGTTGTAGCGCCCGACCGTGGCACTGTAACGCCATACGCCTGGGCGCAGCAGATTGCTCATGGTCGAGTACGGCTGGATGAAGCGGCGGACCTGGCCATCGGCCTCGGTCACGACCACTTCCAGCTCGCCGCTGCCTGCGGTACTCAGGTCGTCGATGGCGTAGGGGCCGGCGCTGACGTACGTCGAGTAGATTGGATAACCATGCTGCCAGATCTCGACTTTTGCCCGGCTCTGGGCCACGCCGCGAATGATCGGGGCATAGCCGCGCTGGTTGTCGGCCAGCATGCCCATGTCCGAGGCCACGCGCACGCCTGATATTGGCACCGAACGGAACACTTCCCTGTCCGTGAAGGTTTCGCCAATCGTCAGATTGGCGAGGGTACCCGGTATATCGCGCTGTGCGTAGGTCTGTGCCCGGGTCCATTCCGTTTTGCCCTGGCTGCCCTGGCGCCAGGACTGGGTACTGCGCAGGCGCCATTCGCCCAGGTTGATACCACTGTTCAGGTACAGGTCGTTGCTGGTGTAACGGCCAGAGGAGCGATTGCGGCCGTTCAGGGTGGAGGCCTGATAGTTGATGAAAGCGGCATTGATACCACTGTCCCAGCGGGAAGGGTCGACCTGGTTAGCGGTGTTCCGGCGCATGGCGATCTGCGGAATCGAGATGGCCAGGTGCAGATCCGTAGGGGTGAAGACGATTTGTGCACCAGGAACGACAGTCAGCAAGTCCAGGCAGGCACTCGCCTGATCCTCTGGATTGGCCAGAGCGTCCAGGCGCATTCCCCATTCGCCAAGCAGCCTGGCTGGCAGGCATGGCTGCAGCTCACCATCCGGGCCTGGCTGGAAGTCCAGCTCATGCTGGCCGGCAGGTTCAAGATTGACCTGTACCTCTACCCGGTAGCGGCCAGGCGCGAGCCCCTGATCGCTGGTCAACATGCTCAGCGACCAGGCACTCGCTGCTTGCGGTTGGCCAGGCACTTGGCGCAGGAAGCCGCTCTGGAACCCGGAGTCTGCCTGGGAGTAGGGCGCTGAGAGCAAGGTGGAGCTACCCAGCAGGCACAGCAATGCGCTGCGCTGGCGGCGCATAATGCGCCAGCGTAGTGGGGGGAGGACCATGATGACGATTCCTGTTTGCGTGCGAGGCAGGCCCTAGTTGGCCGGTTGAATAGGCGCGCTCAGCGGTTCGGTGAAGCCACCGTAGTCATTGACGATGGAAAAACGGGCCTGCAGGCTTGAGGCGCGAGTGATGCCGGTCAGCGGGTAGGCTTTTTCGCCAAAGGGTTCCAGCATGGCGGTGTTTTTCAAGGTGGTTTGCTGGCCTTGGCCATTCACCTCCAGGCGGTTGAAGGTGATGTGGAAAGGCGATGGGTTCTTGACCACCAACTGCTCCACCCCGTTACGTACGCTCAAGGAAAATGTCAGCGAGTTCAGGTGATCGGTCGGCGTACCCTTGAGTGTGTGCGGCCGATAGAACAGTTTGATGCGTGTGCGCAAGGCGATGTTGAGTTGATTGCCCGTGTCGCTGCTGACTTGCGGAATCTCCTGCACGTTGAAGAAGAACAGCGACTCGCGGTCGTGCGGCAGTGTATTGGGCAGTCCAATTATCTTTAGAAGTTGTTCACTGTTCGGGTTGATCTTGAACAGCGGTGGGGACGTTGCAAAGGGGACGCTGGTCGTATTGTCGTCGGCGTCCGTATTTATCCAGGCCTGCACGGCATAGATGCTTTTCGATGGATTTCGAACAACGACGGATGTACTGCGTTTGTCGCCGTTGAAAACGAGGCGCGTGTTGTTTAATGTCAAGGCGGCATGACTGCTTACCGAGAGGGTAAGCATCAATAAGGTCAGGCAGGCACAAGCAACGACGCGGGCGGGTATCGTGAATGTTGACGGATTGGTCATCGGGTAACTCGCTGCATCCAGACGCACAACTACGCCTGGATGGTTTAACCGTGCAAGGACTGCACAGAATTTATGCGTAATTATTGATAGTCGACGGTGTAACGAACCTGGGCGGATGCAAGGCCGTGCGTCACGGTGCTGGCAGTGGAACGGTAGTAGGCGTCGAACCGGAGGTCGGTTGGGCCTGTCGCGTTGAGTGGGTAATCAACCGAGGTTCCACCAGGTTTGATCGAGGCCTTGGAACTGTCCCTGATGACAATCGAGATGTTTTCTGCCGTGCCGGCACTGGTACCAATGCTGAAATAGTCGCCGCTGGCATCAGCGGCACCGTCAAACTTCACGAAGGCATTGTCTTCGCTGATGCCACAGACTGTTTTGTCGGGTACGCGGATGTTAAAAGATGCGCCACGGACTTCAACGTTGGCAGCGGGGAATCGCCCCATGGGAATTTCGCCCATGGCGACGCGGTCACTGACATTGCCGTCACCGGGATTGACGATCTCGATAGGGCACGTTTCGGGCGTGATGCGGCCTTCAAAGAATATCGAGCCGGAAGCGAATGCAGCATTGCTTGCCAGGCCAGTAAGCAGGCCGAGGGATAGTACTAAGGACTTCTTCATGACATAACCTGATTGGGTAAATGGGTCAAGTTTCAGTGCGGGGGTGGGCTGGGTCTTTCCAGTTTTCCGTTTTCGCCCCGGCGCTGATTCTATTTGTCATGAGATTTATCGGGCTGTAGGAATAAGCCGGACAACTTTGCGATCTTTCGCTTTGTTACAAGATCTTGAGGTGTAGGCTTCCACAGGTGCCCTGGCGTTACCAGGGCACGTGAAATCAGGTTAATGGGTACTGCTTGGACCACTCTGGCTCAGCAGTTGCTTTTCCAGGTTCCAGTCGAATGGCTCTGCGTTCAACTCGGCCTCGTGGCGACGCTCTTCAAGCTGCTGATAAAGCGCCAGCTCCTCGTCTGGCATGAAGTGCAGGCAATCGCCAGCGAAAAACCACAGCAAGTCACGCGGCACCAGATGAGCGATCTGCGGGTAACGCTGGATCACCTGACACATCAGGTCCTGGCCCAGGTACTGGCTCTCAAGCGGATCCTGCGGCAATAGCGTCAGCAGTTCGTCGAAGCGTTCGAGGAACAGGGCGTGGCTTTCTTCTGGCACCTGTTCTGCTTCACCCAGCGCCACCAGAATGGTACGCAGGTGCTGGAGCAGTTGCAGGTGATATTCCAGGTAGGGGTTGGCCATGGAATGGGTCCTCGGTATGGCTGAAACGGGGGGCGGAGTATACGCCGCCCCCCCTTTCTCGCGAAGGGTCAGCGCACCTTGCCCGGTTCGGCGAGCAACTGCGCCTTGTCGAAGGCATCGACATCGATCACCTTGCGTCGAGCCTGTTCGGCTTCGTGCAGCCGCTGGCCCTCGCCGGGTTGCAGCACGCCTGCCTCGACGGCGGCGTCGATACCGGACTGGCCGGGGGCAGGCTGGACTTTGCCTTCCTTGACGGCTTGGTACAGGGCCTTGCTCAACTGTGCCGTGTCTTCGAGCAGGTCACTGGCCCGTTGCAGATCCGCGACCGGGTCGTGTTGTGCCTGCGGGCGGTAGCAGCCGGCCAGCAGTTCCTCCAGTGCCGGATCGCCCTTGCGCCGGCCGATCAGCTCGGCCACCTCGGCATCCAGTTCATCACCGGGGCCTTTATGGCGGCGGCCGAAGGGGAATACCAGCACCCGCAGCGCGCAGCCGACGAAGCGGTTGGGGAAATTGTCGAGCAGGCGGTCCAGCGCACGCTCCGTCTGGGCCAGGCTTTCTTCCATGGCCCAGCGCAGCAGCGGCTGCAGGTATTCGGGCGAGCCTTGATCGTGATAGCGCTTCAGGGCGGCGCTGGCGAGGTACAGATAGCTCAGCACATCACCAAGCCGGGCGCTGAGGCGCTCGCGACGCTTGAGCGCCCCACCCAGCAGCATCATCGAAAGGTCGGCCATCATGGCAAACGCCGCCGCCTGGCGGTTCAAGGCGCGGAAGTAGCCTTGGCTCAGGGCATCGCCCGGCACCCGCTCAAAGCGACCCAGCCCCAGGCCGTAGACCAGGGTGCTGGCCGCATTGCCGGCGGCGAACAGGATGTGTTTCATCAGCAGGTCATCGAATTCCTTGAGTGCCTGATCGCGGTCTTCACGCCCGGCCAATGCCATTTCCTTGAGCACGAACGGATGGCAGCGAATGGCGCCCTGGCCGAAGATCATCAGGTTGCGCGAAAGGATGTTGGCGCCCTCGACCGTGATGAAGATCGGCGCACCTTGCCAGTTGCGGCCCAGGTAGTTGTTCGGGCCCATGATGATGCCCTTGCCACCGTGCACGTCCATGGCGTGCTGGATGCATTCGCGGCCACGCTCGGTCAGGTGGTACTTGAGGATCGCCGACAGCACCGAGGGCTTTTCGCCCAGGTCCACCGCCTTGGCGGTCAGCAGGCGGGCACTGTCCATCAGCCAGGCGTTGCCGCCAATGCGTGCCAGTGATTCCTGGATGCCCTCGAAGGCCGCCAGTGGCACGTTGAACTGCTCACGGATATTGGCGTACTGGCCGGTGACCAGGCTGGTGTACTTGGCAGCCCCTGTACCCACGGCAGGCAGTGAGATGGAGCGGCCCACCGACAGGCAGTTCATCAGCATCATCCAGCCTTTGCCGAGCATGGCTTGGCCGCCAATGAGGAAGTCCAGCGGGACGAACACGTCCTTGCCGCTGTTGGGGCCGTTCATGAAGGCGGCGCCTAGCGGCAGGTGACGTCTGCCGATTTCCACACCCGGCGTGTCGGTGGGGATCAGCGCCAGGCTGATGCCCAGTTCTTCCTCATCGCCCAGCAGATGGTCCGGGTCGTAGGCCTTGAACGCCAGGCCCAGCAGGGTGGCGACCGGGCCGAGGGTGATGTAGCGCTTTTCCCAGTTCAGGCGCAGGCCGATCACTTCTTCGCCTTGCCACTGGCCTTTGCAGATGATCCCGGTGTCAGGCATCGCGCCAGCGTCGGAGCCAGCAAGCGGCCCGGTAAGGGCGAAGCAGGGGATGTCCTCGCCACGGGCCAGGCGCGGCAGGTAGTGGTTGCGTTGTTCGTCGGTGCCGTAGTGCAGCAGCAGTTCGGCAGGGCCGAGTGAGTTAGGCACCATCACGGTGGAGGCCAGGTCGCCGCTGCGGGTGGCCAGTTTCATCGCCACCTGGGAGTGGGCGTAGGCGGAGAAGCCCTTGCCGCCGTATTCCTTGGGGATGATCAGGGCGAAAAAGCCATGTTGCTTGATATGTGCCCAGGCTTCGGGCGGCAGGTCCAGATCCTGACCGATCTGCCAGTCGCTGACCATGGCGCACAGTGCTTCGGTCGGGCCATCGATGAAGGCCTGCTCTTCTTCAGTCAGCTTCGGTGCCGGGTAGGCCAGCAAGGTGCGCCAGTCGGGGCGGCCACTGAACAGTTCGCCGTCCCACCACACGGTGCCGGCGTCGATGGCTTCGCGCTCAGTCTGCGACATGGGCGGCAGGGTACGCTGGAACCAGCGGAATACCGGGGCGGTAAACACTTTGCGCCGCCACTGCGGGAGCGCGACCAGGGCGATCTTCAGGGCCAGCACCACCCAGATCAGCGCCAGCAGCCAGCCGGGTGCACTGCTGAAAATGCCCATCAACAGCACATAGGCCGCCACGATGCCGAGAATCTGCAAGGGCGCCAGGCGCCGGTGCGTGAGGTACGCCGCGCCGATCACCAGCACCACCAACCACAACAGCAACATAATCGGTCCTCCTTGGAACCAAGGGCTTGAGCCATTCCAGACAGCTTAGACGCAATGCTGTGAACAGCATGCTCAGAACAGTGACAGGGTGTGGCGGTGGGAGTTTCAGTTCATTTGTTCGCCTGTACCGTTCCATTCTCCCCTACAACGGTATGTGGCGAGCCCCCGATCGATGTAGGAGCGGGCTTGCCCGCGAATGCGATGGTGCTGCGACGCTGAATGATCTGGGACATTGGCCGGCAGGTCCGGCCCTTTCGCGGGTGAACCCGCTCCTACGACGGTACGTGGCGAGCCCCCGATCGATGTAGGAGCGGGCTTGCCCGCGAATGCGATGGTGCTGCGACGCTGAATGATCTGGGATATTGGTCGGCAGGTCCGGCCCTTTCGCGGGTGAACCCGCTCCTACGACGGTATGTGGCGA
>NZ_JBICII010000118.1:0-38128 GCF_043101865.1 Pseudomonas sp. zjy_15 | reverse complement strand
GCCAGGCCTGCCAGAGGGGATTACTCGGCATCCAGGTGCATCGGCGTAATCACCCGCCCATCGCTTTCAGGCTGGCCCAGGCTGGTATCGATGAAATACACCCGGTCATCTTCCAGCTTGCCCTTGTCCACCAGGTAATCCTTGATACTGCTGGCCCGCTCCTGGCCCAGTGTACGCAGCAAGGCGGTACTCTCAGCCCATGACTTGATCACGGCTTCGCGCAGCTTGGTGGTGCGCTCGTCACGGCTCAGTTGCTCCCATTCTGCTGGCGGCTGCTTTTTCAGGCGGGTGCGGTAAATGCCTTCGAGCATCGCGGGCTTGTCGTCGTCGTCGATCACCAGCATCGAGGCATTGGCCGGCACCTTGTCACCCCGTCGCTGCAGGATCTTGTACCAGATAGTCTGGTACTCACGCTCCAGGCGCTTTTGGGCAATCAGCGGGCCATCGCTGGCCTGGGCGCTGGTGCCTTCGATTTCCAGGCGCAGTCCCGGGCGCTCTTTCAGCGCGGATGCCAGCTTGTCCAGGGACGCCTGGGCATCGCCGCTGAGTTCGCTGGAGCCCGGGGCGAACGCCACGTTGCCAAGGTCTTCCGAGCCGCCGCCGCTGATCAGCCCGCCAATGAATTTGAATGGTGCCTGCGCCGCGCGCAGTACCAGGTTGCGCAGGGTTTGCCAAACGATCGGCATCACGCTGAATTGCGGGTTGTTGAGGTCGCCAGACACCGGCAGCTCGATCGAGATCTTGCCCTCGGTATCCTTCAGCAATGCCACCGCCAGGCGGATCGGCAGGTCGACCGCATCCGGGCTGTCGACTTTCTCGCCCAGTTGCAGTTGTTCCACTACTACCTTGTTCTCGGCCTTGAGTTGACCGTTGGTGATCAAGTAGTGCAGGTCCAGGTTCAGCCGGCCCTTGCGGATGCGGAAGCCGGCGAACTTGCCGGAGTAGGGGGTCAACGTGGTCAGTTCGACGCGCTTGAAGCTGGTGGCAATGTCCAGACTGGCCAGCGGGTTGAACGGGTTGAGTGCGCCCTTGATGGTAACCGGTGCGTAGCGGTCCACCTTGCCCTTGACGTCGACATTGGCCGGCAGCGGCTTGCGGTTGTCGATGGTGCCGATCTGGCCGTTGAGTTGCTGGATGGCCGTGGCGAAGTTGGGGGTAAGCGACAGGTCGGCAAAGTTGGCCGAGCCGTCCTTGATGTCGATCTGGTCGATGCGAATGCCGAGCGGCTTGCTGTTGCTGGCCGTGGGCGGCTTGGCCTGGCTGCTCGTCGGGGTGCCGGCCGGTTGCGGGATCAGCAGGTCATTGACGTTGGTGGTACGGTCTTCGTTGATGATGAAGCGTGCATAGGGCTGCAGCAGGGTCACCTTGTCGATCGACAGTGCATCGCCGTGCACGTAGGACAAGCCGTCCACGTTCACCTGCTGCCATTTGACGAAGTCGCGGCTCTTGATGGTGTCCAGCGTATGCAACTGGCTGACCTGCGCCTTGCCGGTAACATTGAAGGCCAACGGCTCGGTGTTCTTCAGGTCGACCTTGAGGTCGCTGGAGAGCATGCCGCTGCGCAGCTCCAGCAGGATGAACGGGCTGATGTAGGCCTGGGCCACACGCAGGTCGATGTCGCGGGTGCTCACATCCAGCTTTGCCCATATCGGTGCCAGGTTGACCTGGCCTGCGGCCTGCAGCTTGCCCTGCTTACCCACACCTGTGTCGAGTTTGACGGTGAAGGGCGACTGGTTGAGGCTGTCGAAATCTTGCAGGTCGGCGTTGAGGGGGCCAATGTCCAACGCTACCGGTTCCTTCTGGCTGCGATCTGCCAGGTGCACCAGGTAATTGCGCAACTGCACGTCCTTGAGCAGCACTTGCCAAGGTTTGCTTGGCTCCTTGGCAGCTTTCTCTTCAGGCGTAGGTTCTGCGGCAGCCGGCTCGGCCTTTTCCTGGGGCGTGGCCTTGGCGGGTTGGCTGGCGAACAGCTTCTGCCAGTCGAGCTGGCCGTCTTTTTCCAGCGCCGCCCAGGTTTCGAGTTTTTCGCTGCGGACCTTGCCGACGGTGACCTGCTGTTTGACCAGATCGATGGAGGTTTCGCTAACCTCCAGGCTGGCCAGACGTACCAACGGTCGGCCATCCGGCGCCTTGATGGCGAATGGCGCGATGTGTACGGAGGCGTTATCCAGCAGCAGCTCGGTCTGTTTGGCGAGGTTGAGCGTGTAATGCGTATCGAGGTTGAACACGCCGTCTTCCAGCACCAGTGGCACGGCATCGCGCACGTAGGGCCAGAACAGCTTCATCTTGCCGTCAGTGACCTTCAGCGTGCCTTCGGAGGCGATCGGCGACAGGCTCAGGGTGCCCTTCCAGTCGATGTGTCCGCCGTTGGGGCCACTGGCCACCAAGGTCATGTCGGCGCTGTCGTTGGGCAGGGTGCTGAGGTTTTTCAGCTCCAGATTCATGTTGTCGTAGAGA
The DNA here is from genome assembly GCF_043101865.1 of Pseudomonas sp. zjy_15. Classification (NCBI taxonomy): domain Bacteria; kingdom Pseudomonadati; phylum Pseudomonadota; class Gammaproteobacteria; order Pseudomonadales; family Pseudomonadaceae; genus Pseudomonas; species Pseudomonas sp. zjy_15. The sequence goes on along the minus strand of NZ_JBICII010000118.1, from coordinate 35,671 downwards.
AACTCGATCGGCTCGCTGGGGCGCAGGTCCTCGAAGTGCAGGTAGCCTTGGACGAGCTTGATGCTGCCAATACGCAGCGGGAACGGGTCGCTGGGCGGTTCTTCGGGTTTGGCTTCGCTGGCCGGTAGTTTGAACAACCCGGTCAGGTTGAGGGTACCGTCCTTGGCGAACCGCACTTCGTTGCGCGGTTTGTCGAGTTCCACCGCTTCCAGATGCAGGGCTTTGGTCCACAGGCTGTCGAGCGAGGCGTTAGCGTAAAGACGCTCGAAACCGACCTGCTCCTTGCCCGGTTCGCCGATCTGCAGGCCCCACAGCGTCAGCTCGAGGCTGAAGGGGTTGAGTTCGATCCGTTCGAGGTGGGCCGGCACGGTGGCGTATTGGGCCAACTGCTGGTTGGCGATGCGCAGTGCGACACCGGGAAGAATGAGAAAGCCGAGCAGGCTATACAGGGCTACCAGGGCCACGATTGCGCCAGCGGCGCGAGTCAATCCTTTGTACATGTGTCGCTTCGTCTGTCTAAGCAGGAGTGCTTGGAGTATGGCACGTTAAATCAGTTCCGCAGGGGCGACCTTTTTGCGCTCAATCAATGCCCATGCGCCGTTTGGCCCGGTGTGCCGAGCCGTCGCGCATTGCCCAGCGCAGGACGGGCGCGGTGCGTCGCAGGCCCAGGCGGATCAGGCGCTGCTGCAGGGGCCCGTGCTGCAGGCCGAGCATGGCCTGGGCCCAGCCGGGCAGCAAGTCGATACCCGCGTGCAGCATCAGTTTGCCAACCGGCTGTGCCAGGCGGCTGGGGGCAGGGGCGTCGAGCAGGATTCGTATCACCTCATGGCTGCGCGCATCACAGTGCAGCTGCGGGCGTATGTGTTGCAGATAGTCTTCAACTTGCTGGCACGAGCGCGGCACGTCACGGGCACCGAGGCGCTCGGCGATCAGGGCGATTTCGTTGTAATAGGCATCCTGCTCGGCGCGTGGCAGGTGTGGGTTGCGGTAACGCAGGTGGGCGGCTAGGAAACTGCTGACCTCCGCTACATGCACCCAGGTCAACAGGTCCGGGTCGCTGGCCGCATAGGGGCGGCCATCTGGTGCCGTGCCGGTGACCTGCAGGTGAATGGTGCGCACTTTGTCGATCAGCCACTCGGCATCGCCAGTGGCCCCGAAGGTGGTGCCGGAAATGAACTGGCTGGTACGGCGCAAGCGGCCGAGCAGGTCTTCACGGAAATTGGAGTGGTCCCACACACCGGCCAGGGCCAGTGGATGCAACAACTGCAGCATCAGCGCACTGATGCCACCGACCAGCATGCTCGGGAAGTCGCCATGTACCCGCCAGCTGATGCTGTGCGGGCCGAACAGGCCGGGGTCGCCCTTGGGCGATTCCAGGTCGAGCTGGCCGAGGGCCAGCCCAGTGAGGCTCATGACCTGGGTTTCGATGCGGCGACGAAGGGCTTCCATGGCGACCTGTTGTGCAGGGCGGCCATGATTGGCGGCCGCCGGTTACTGGTTGAGGCGTTTGTCGATCAGGCCCTGTACCACGCTTGGGTCGGCCAGGGTCGAGGTATCGCCCAGATTCTCCAGCTCGTTGCAGGCGATTTTGCGCAGTATACGCCGCATGATCTTGCCTGAGCGCGTCTTGGGTAGCGCTGGCGCCCACTGAATCAGCTCAGGCTTGGCGAAGCTGCCGATTTCCTTGCTGACCAGGGCCAGCAGCTCGGCCTTGAGTGCGTCATCCGGCGACACGCCATTCATGGTCGTGATGAAGGCGTAGACGCCCTGGCCCTTGAGGTCGTGGGGGTAGCCGACCACCGCGGCTTCGGCCACGCTGTCGTGCAGCACCAGTGCGCTTTCTACTTCTGCGGTGCCGATGCGGTGCCCGGAAACGTTGATCACATCGTCGATGCGCCCGGTGATCCAGTAGTCGCCATCGGCATCGCGGCGGGCACCGTCGCCGGTGAAGTAGTAGCCGGGCAGGGGCTTGAAGTAGGTATCGACCATCCGCTGGTGGTCGCCGTAGACACTGCGGATCTGCCCGGGCCAGCTGGCCTTGATCGCCAGCAGGCCGGCGCCGGGGCCTTCGATCAGTTTGCCTTTTTCATCCAGTAGCACCGGTTGCACGCCGAACATTGGCTGGGTGGCGCAGCCGGGTTTGAGCGACTGCGTGCCGGGCAGTGGGGTGAGCATGATGCCGCCGGTTTCGGTCTGCCACCAGGTATCCACAATCGGGCAGCGCTTCTGCCCGACCTCCTCGAAATACCATTCCCAGGCTTCCGGGTTGATCGGCTCACCGACGCTGCCCAGCAGGCGCAGGCTTTTGCGCGAGGTGCTCTGCAGCGGCGCAGAGCCCTCGCGCATCAGTGCGCGCAGGGCAGTCGGGGCGGTGTAGAAGATGTTCACCTGGTGCTTGTCCACCACCTGCCAGAAGCGCGAGGTGTCCGGGTAGTTGGGTACGCCTTCGAACATCAGCGAGATTGCGCCATTGGCCAGTGGGCCATAGACGATGTAGCTGTGGCCGGTCACCCAGCCGACGTCGGCGGTGCACCAGAACACCTCGCCGTCACGATAATCGAACACCACCTTGAAGGTCATCGTTGCCTGCAGCAGGTAGCCGCCGGTGGTATGCAACACCCCTTTGGGTTTGCCGGTACTGCCGGAGGTGTAGAGGATGAACAGCGGATCTTCGGCTTCCATCGGCTCAGGAGTGCAGTCGTCGCCGGCGGCCTTCGTCGCTTCGTGGTACCAGAGGTCGCGGCCCTCGACCCAGGCCACATCGCCGCCAGTGCGGCGCACCACCAAGACGCTACTGACCGCCGGGCAGTTGGCCAAGGCTTTGTCGACGTTCTGTTTCAGCGGGATGCGTTTGCCACCACGCACGCCTTCATCGGCGGTGATCACGGTGCGGCAGTCGGCATCGAGGATACGGTCTCGCAGGGCATCGGGGGAAAAACCGCCGAACACCACCGAGTGGATGGCGCCGATGCGGGTGCAGGCGAGCATGGCGAAGGCGGCCTCGGGGATCATTGGCATGTAGATGCACACCCGATCGCCTTTCTTCACACCACGCGCTTTCATTGCATTGGCCAGGCGGCAGACCTGACGGTGCAGTTCGCGGTAGGTGATGGCCTTGGAGTCCTTGGGGTCGTCGCCCTCCCACAGCAAGGCCGTTTGCTCGCCGCGCTGGGCCAGATGGCGGTCGATGCAGTTGTAGCTGACATTGAGTTGCGCGCCGTCGAACCAGCGGGCCTTGCCGGTCTTGAGGTCGCATTGCTGTACGCTTGACCAGGGCTTGATCCAGTCCAGGCGTTTGGCTTGTTCTGCCCAGAACGTGTCAGGGTCGTCGACCGACTGGCGGTAGAGGCGGTGGTAGTCGTCGGTGCTGAGGGTGGCAGACTGGCTGACGGCCAGGGCCTGCGGGTAATTGCGGATATCGAACATGGCGGGTGGTCCTGCTCTTTTAAGGGGCGATGGACTGCAACGGCTATTCGATAAGACAGTGTAGCTGGGAGAGGTGTTCAACCTGGGCCGGCCTCTTCGCGGGTAAACCCGCTCCTACGAGGTAATGCATAGTCTCGTAGGAGCGGGTTTACCCGCGAAGAGGCCGGCACAAGCTTCGGATCAACCGCGGTGACGGCCGCGGAAGTAGTTGATCAGGCCCTGGGTGGAACCGTCTTCGGCGCTGTCTTCCAGGCTGCCGACCAGGCGCTGGTAAACGCCCTTGCCCAGTTCCTTGCCCAGCTCAACGCCCCACTGGTCGAACGCGTTGATACCCCATATAACGCTCTGGACGAACACCTTGTGCTCGTACATGGCCACCAGCGCACCCAGGCGGCGCGGGCTGATGCGCTCGACCACCAACGTGTTGCTCGGGCGGTTACCCGGGATCACCTTGTGCGGGGCCAGCTTTTCGATGTCCGCTTCGTTGAGGCCTTTGCCGCGCAATTCGGCTTCGGCTTCCTCGCGGGTCTTGCCCAGCATCAGCGCCTGGCTCTGCGACAGGCAGTTGGCGTACAGCCATTGGTGGTGGTCGGCCACCGGGTTGAAGCTCACCACCGGCACGATGAAGTCGGCCGGAATCAGCTGGGTGCCCTGGTGCAGCAACTGGTGGTAGGCGTGCTGGCCGTTGCAACCCACGCCGCCCCAGATCACCGGCCCGGTGTCGGTCTTCACCGGGGTACCGTCTTGCAGCACGCTCTTGCCGTTGGATTCCATGTCCAACTGCTGCAGGTGCTTGGTGATGTTGCGCAGGTAGTGGTCGTACGGCAGGATCGCGTGGCTGTTCGCGTCCCAGAAGTTGCCATACCACACGCCCAACAGGGCCAGTAGCACCGGCATGTTCTTGTCGAACGGTGCGGTCTGGAAGTGCTGGTCCATGGTGTAGGCACCGGACAGCAGTTCCTTGAAGTTGGCAGTGCCGATGGCCAGGGCGATCGGCAGGCCGATGGCCGACCACAGTGAGTAGCGCCCGCCCACCCAATCCCACATCGGGAAGATGTTTTCTTCGCGGATACCGAACGCTACAGCAGCGGCCTTGTTGCTGGACACTGCAATGAAGTGGCGGTACAGCTCGGCTTCCGAGCCGCCTTGGGCCAGGTACCAGGTCCGCGCGGCCATGGCGTTTTTCAGCGTCTCGAGGGTGTTGAACGACTTCGACGAGACGATGAACAAGGTGGTTTCGGCGCGCAGGTTGGCCGACAGCTCGTGGAACTCACTGCCGTCGATGTTGGCCAGGTAGTGGCAGCGTACGCCGCGCTGGGCGTAGGGTAGCAGCGCTTCGGACACCAGCTCGGGGCCGAGGAACGAACCGCCAATACCAATGTTGACCACGTCGGTGATCGGCTTTTCGCTGTAGCCGCGCCACAGGCCATCGTGAATGCGGCCGACCAGTTCGGTGATCTGGTTGAGCACCTTGTGCACTTCCGGCATGACGTTCACGCCGTTTACATTGAGTTTGTCGCCTACGGGCCGACGCAAGGCGGTGTGCAGCACCGGGCGGCCTTCGGAGGCGTTGATGATCTCACCACCGAACATCGACTTGATGGCGTCCTGCAGGCCCACTTCATTGGCCAGGTTGACCAGCAGATCGCGGCTTTGCTCGGTGATCAGGTTTTTCGAGTAGTCGAGGAACAGGCCGCAAGCGCTAAGGGAAAACTGGTCGAAGCGCTTGGCATCGGCGGCGAAGGCTTCGCGCATGCTGAAGCTTTGCATGGCGTCGCGGTGTTTCTGAAGCGCCTGCCAGGCGGGCAGGGCCGTCACATCGTGGGGTGTACGGTAATACGCCATTGCGCGGGGTTCCCTTGGTGCGTGGTGAGGGCTTGGACACGGCAGCCATTGCCGGGTTCAGGCTGGCATCATTATAGGCAAAGGCCACGCGCTGGGAATGGCTAAGGAAGGGGGATTTTGGGGGGGCTTACAAGCAAGTCCGCCCCTACAGCTGAACGTGTAGGGGCGGGCTTGTCTGCGAATGGACTGCAAGGCAGCCCAAGACCATTATGCGGTCTTCTCTTCCACATGCAGGTAGAGGTTGTCGATCAACCGCGTGTTACCCAGGTAAGCCGCCGCAATCACCACCAGGTCTCGATCATCGATCACTGCCGGGCGCAGGCTTACGGCATGGCGTACTTCCAGGTAATCCGGACGGAAACCCGCTGCGCTCAGTTGTGCCTGGCCTTCAGCGACCAGCGCGGCAAAATCCCGCTGGCCACGGCCGATGCCCGCTGCAATGTGCTGCAGTGTGCGGTACAGCGCTGGCGCAGCAGTACGCTGCTCTGGCGTGAGGTAACCATTGCGCGATGACAGCGCCAAGCCATCCTCGGCACGCACGGTGGGTTCGCCGATGATCTGGATCGGCATGTTCAGGTCGCGCACCATGGCGCGGATCACCGCCAGCTGCTGATAGTCCTTCTCGCCGAACACGGCAAGGTCTGGCTGGACCATGTTGAACAGCTTGTTCACTACGGTGGCCACGCCTTCGAAATGCCCAGGCCGGCTGCCGCCGCACAGGCCTTCGGAAAGCTGGGGCACGCTGACGCGGGTTTGCACGCTCATGCCGTCGGGGTACATCTCTTCCACGGTGGGCGCGAACAGCAGGTTGCAGCCGGCCTGCACCAGGCGCTCCTGGTCGGCTGCCAGGGTGCGTGGGTATTTGTCGAGGTCTTCGTTGGCACCAAATTGCAGCGGGTTGACGAAGATGCTGGCGACCACGAAATCGGCGCGCTGCGCAGCCTTGGACACCAAGGCTGCATGGCCGCTGTGCAGGTTGCCCATGGTCGGCACAAAACCGATGCGTTTGCCTTCACCGCGAGCGCGGGCCACTGCCGCGCGCAGTTCGCGGACGGTCTTGACTGTATTCATGCACTGAACCCGTGTTCGCTGCCTGGGAAACTGACTTGCTTGACTGCCTCGACGTAAGCGACGAGGGCGCTGTGGATATCCGGTTGGCCCTGCATGAAGTTCTTCACGAACTTCGGTACCCGGCCGCTCAGCGACAGGCCGAGCATGTCGTGCAGTACCAGTACCTGGCCATCGGTGGCGCTGCCGGCGCCAATGCCGATTACCGGGATGCCTACGGCGTTGGTGATTTCCGCCGCCAGTTCGCTGGGTACGCATTCGAGCAGCAGCATGGCCGCACCGGCCTGCTCCAGGGCAATGGCGTCGGCGCGCATCTGCCGGGCCTGGGCTTCCTGGCGGCCCTGCACTTTGTAGCCGCCCAGCACGTTGACGGTTTGCGGGGTCAGGCCCATGTGCGCGCAGACTGGCACACCACGTTCGGCCAGCAAGCGGATGGTTTCGGCCAGCCAGGCTGCGCCTTCGATCTTGACCATGTGGGCGCCGGCCTGCATCAGTGTGGCGCTGTTGGCAAAGGCTTGCTCCGGAGTGGCATGGGCCATGAACGGCAGGTCGGTGAGGATCAGCGCGCCGTCGTTGCCGCGTTTGACGCTGGCGGTGTGGTAGGCCATGTCCGCCGTGGTTACTGGCAAGGTGCTGTCGTGGCCCTGCAGGACCATCCCCAGCGAGTCGCCCACCAGCAACACTTCAACGCCGGCCTGGCTGGCGGCCTTGGCGAAGGTCGCGTCGTAGCAGGTCAGCATGGTGATTTTTTCACCCTTGGCCTTGAAGCCGTTAAGGGTGGTAAGGGTTACTTCAGGCATGTAGGAAATTCCTCGTTCAGGCGCTGTAAAAAACGACTGCATTCAACGCGTGTAGTCATCTTCCGGAGCGGCACATCATCGCGCGTGATGTTCGGGCACAGGTCCGTCCGGGCCTAAATACGGGTATGCGGCACTTTGGTGCCACACGGGACGCCTATAGTCGTGAGCGAGGTGTGGGAAGTCAATCACCCTGTTACCGCATTGTTACGATCAGGGTGTTACTGGCGTTACCGAGGTGGCAATGCAGGTTGGAACGCCCGGTTTACAGGCGTTCCAGGCCGACGAACGGGCATTCGTCGAGCAGTTGCGCGAGGGCGCGGCCATCGGCCAGGCGGAAATCGCCAGGTACCAGTTCGGCCAACGGATACAGCACGAAGGGGCGGGCATGCATGTGGTAATGCGGCACTTTCAGGCGTGGCTGGTCGAGCACCTGGTCACCGAACAGCAGGATGTCCAAATCCAGCGTGCGTGGGCCCCAGCGCTCCTTGCGCACGCGCCCCTGGTCGTTTTCGATGGCCTGCAGCGCATCGAGCAATGCCAGTGGTGCCAGGGCGGTGTCCAGGGCGGCGACGGCATTGGTGTAGCGCGGTTGGCCGGGCAGCAGCGAATCGCTGGTGTACAGGGCCGAGGCAGCTACCAGGCGCGTGGCTTCGACCTGGTCAAGCGCCTGCAAGGCGCTACGCAACTGCTCGGCAGGGGCGTCCAGGTTGCTGCCCAGGCCTACGTAGGCACGAATGGTCACTCGAACGCCTCGTCACCACTGCGCTTGCGTTTGCTGCCGCTGCGCTTGCGTTTGCGCGGGCCGGCGCTTTCGTCACGGCTGCCAAGCTCGCGGATCATCTCGCGGCGCTCGCTGTCGTTTGCGTCCTGGTAATCGGTCCACCACTGGCCCAGGTCGTCGGTCTCTTCCCCGGCGCTTTCACGCAGCAGCAGGAAGTCGTAACCGGCGCGGAAACGCGGGTTGTCCAGCAGCATGTCGGCGCGCTTGCCGCTGCGGCGCGGCAGGCGCTCCTGCATGTCCCAGATCTCGCGGATCGGCAGAGTGAAACGCTTGGGGATGGCAATGCGCGCGCACTGCTCGGCGATCAGGTCGTGGGCCGCACCGTTCATGGCCGGGATCGGCGGCACGCCCTGGTTCTGCAGGTGCAGCACACGGGCCGGCAAAGCTGGCCAGAGCAGAGCAGCGAACAGGAAGGCTGGTGTCACCGGCTTGCCCTGTTTCACGCGCAGGTCGGTGTTGTTCAGCGCCTGGCTGATCAGCGTGTGGGTGTAGGTCGGCCGCTCGTCCAGCGCTTGGGCACTGGCCGGGAACAGCGGTTCGAACAACTCCAGATCGACCAGCATTTCGAAGGCCATGGCACCTTGGCCGCTGAGGAACAGCTTGAGGCATTCCTCGAACAGGCGTGCGGGTGGAATCTCGCGCAGCATCGGGGCCAGACCGCGGATCGGCAGGAAGGTGTGCTTTTCGATGCCAAAGTCGAGCTTGGCAGCAAAACGCACCGCGCGCAGCATGCGCACCGGGTCTTCCTGGTAGCGGTGGGTCGGGTCCCCGATCAGCCGCAGCAGGCGATTGCGCACGTCGTGCACACCGTTGGCGTAATCGAGAATGCGTTCGCTGACCGGATCGTAGTACAGGGCGTTGATGGTGAAGTCGCGGCGCTGCGCGTCCTCTTCCAGGGTGCCGTACACGTTGTCTCGCAGAATGCGACCACTGGCGTTATGCGACGAACGGTGGGCATCGCCCTGGTCGTCCTCGGAGTGGTGGGCGCGGAAGGTAGCGACTTCAATGATCTCACGGCCGAAATGCACGTGGACCAATTTGAAGCGGCGACCAATGATGCGGGCGTTGCGGAACTCGGCACGGACCTGTTCGGGGGTGGCACTGGTGGCCACGTCGAAGTCCTTCGGCGTGATGCCCAGCATCAGGTCGCGGACACAGCCACCGACCAGGTAAGCCTGGTAGCCGGCGCTTTGCAGGCGCTCCACGATGTTAACCGCATGACGGCTGAACTGGTGGCGCTGCAGCGAGTGCTGGCTCTTGTTGATCACCTCGGGCGTGGTGCGCCTGTGGTGCGGGCCCGGTACGGGCGGGCGGAAAGACTGGAACAGCTTCTTCAGCATGGGATGCACTGTGTGAAGGAATGTTCGGCCAAGAATAGGAGAATGGCCGCATGATGGGCGGGGATTCTAGCATTTACTCGGGGAATGGTGTAGGCGGGTATCAGGATGCCTGCCAGAAGGGTAGAAATGACAAGGGGAGCCTAAGCTCCCCAAGAAGTCATTGCGTGCTCTTATTGTTTTTTTGCTGGGCTTCTTGTTTTTGTTGAGCGCCCTGTCCACAAATCTCGAAACTTGTGGACGACCCCCAAACCGGGGATAAAGAGCAAACGGATTGCTTTGGCCGCTGATGACACGTTGATCTGTCGATCCAACCAGTTCAGGCGCTGCTTTTTAGTGCAGTTTTTGTTGTTCTCTGCCTGGTTGTGGGGCAAGCCCCAAACACGCATCCTCTCCAAAAGAATCAGTTAGCTGCGCCTCCGCCATCTTGTTTTTATTGTGCGTGAGCCGTTTCGTCTTGTTCTTATTATGAGTTGCAGTGCTTGTTATTGTTCTTGTACCAAAGATATAGCAGGTGCCGTGCCAACTTTTGAAAACCCAGCAAAATCAGGGGTTTGAGCGGGTTTTGCAATTCTTGGCAGGTCGAAAAGGTCGGGATTTCGTTACCGTACGCCTCGGGGACTGTTACGGCGGAAAGCTGGGGTAACAGATTTTTACGGGAGGTGATGTGTTACCTGCGGGGCGCCGTGACACGTTCTGCGCCTGTGAGACCGAGCGCCGCCGGCGCGGCGCTTCGCGGCTAAAGCCGCTCCTACATTTGTTCGGTCCAATTTTTTCTGTGGGATTTGCGCGCGAATGCCTTGGCGCATGGCTCGAGATTGCGTCGTACAACAAGGCGGTCGTGCGCGCGTGGCACAGGAGGGACTGGCCCGAAACAAATGTAGGAGCGGCTTTAGCCGCGAAGCGCCGCGCGGGCGGCGCTCGATCTCACCGACGCCGCATAGGCTACGGCGTGCGGTGCGCAGGTGGGTTATTCGCTGGTAGCGTTGCTCTTGCGCCGTGGGATGCCCAGGCGTTGGCGGCGTTCCCACAGGCACTTGCGGCTGACGCCGAGCTTGCGTGCCAGTTCGGTCTCGGTCATGTGGTCCTGGTGTTCAAGCACGAAGTGCTGGAAGTAGTCTTCCAGCGACAGGTCTTCGGTCGGCTCGTGGCTCGCATTGGCCGCGCTGGACACCACCAGGGCATTGTCGAGGATGTCGTCCTCTTCCAGGTCGCTCAGCTCGATGTCGATGCCAAGCAGCTCGGCGGAAATTTCTGCGCTCTCGCTGAGGATCACCGCGCGCTCCACGGCGTTCTCCAGTTCACGCACGTTACCGGGCCAGCTGTAGTGACGAATGGCTTGCTCGGCCTCGGCCGAGAAGTGCAGGTCGTCGCGGCCGATGCGAGCGCTCTGGCGGGCGAGGAAGACGCTGGCGATCTCGTTGACGTCGCTGCCACGCTCGCGCAGGGCCGGCAGCTTCAGGGCAATGACGTGCAGGCGGTAATACAGGTCTTCACGGAACTGGCCGGCCTTGGCCAGGTTTTTCAGGTCGCGGTGGGTCGCGGCGATCAGGCGCACATCGACCTTTTGCGACTGCACCGAACCTACCCGGCGTATCTCGCCTTCCTGCAGCACACGTAGCAGGCGAGCCTGGGCTTCCAGCGGCAGTTCGCCAATCTCATCGAGGAACAACGTGCCGCCATCGGCGGCCTCCACCAAGCCGGCGCGCCCGGCGCTGGCGCCAGTGAACGCGCCTTTTTCGTGGCCGAACAGTTCGGATTCGATCAGCGTTTCGGGGATGGCTGCGCAGTTCACCGAGATCATCGGTGCCTTGGCCCGGCGAGACAGGTTGTGCAGGGCGCGGGCCACCAGCTCTTTACCTGTGCCCGACTCGCCCTGGATCAGCACATTGGAGTCGGTAGGCGCGACTTTGCGGATCTTGCTGTACATGTCCTGCATGGGCTGGCACGAGCCGATGATGCCGATTTCGCCATTGGCCGTTGCTGCGCTGCCTTTGTCGGACGCTGCAACCTTGCCATTGCTGGCGCGTGGCTCGGCAGGTGGTGCCGCAGCCGGGGCGTTTTGCCGGTCGCGCAGAATACGCGCCACTGCCTGCAGCATCTCGTCATGGTCGAAGGGCTTGGCGATGTAGTCCACCGCGCCCATTTTCATCGAGTCCACCGCTGAGCGCAGGCTGGCGTAACTGGTCATGATCAGCACCGGGGTGCCTTGGCCGAGCTTGATCAGCTCGGTGCCGGGCGCGCCTGGCAGGCGCAGGTCGCTGACGATGAGGTCGAAAGTGGCAATGCTGAAGCGTTCCTGGGCTTCCTGCACCGAGCCGGCCTCGCTGACCTGGTACTGGTTCCGCTCAAGCAGACGACGCAAGGCCGAGCGGATGATGGTTTCGTCTTCGACGATCAGAATGTGCGGCATTGATTCAATTCTCTCGACGGTCTCGAATTTCAGGGGACGTCGCTACGACATGCCGGGGCAGGGTCACGCGGATCCGGGTGCCACGTTGCCGTTCGATATCGGCCGGGCTGTCGATGGTGATTTGCCCATAATGCTCTTCCACGATGGAATAGACCAGAGCGAGCCCCAGTCCGGTTCCTTCGCCCGGGTCCTTGGTGGTGAAGAAGGGTTCGAACAGGCGGTCCATGATGGTCTTCGGAATCCCGCTGCCTTCGTCTTCGACGATCAGGTCGACGGTGTGCTCGTTAACCTCGCTGCGCACGCGCACGGCGCTGCCGGGCGGCGAGGCATCGCGGGCGTTGGAGAGCAGGTTGATCAGTACCTGGGCCAGGCGCTGCGGGTCACCTTCGGCCCAGTGGTCCGGGTCGCAAAGGTTGAAGAACTGTACTTCGAAATTGCGCCGGTTCAACGCCAGCAGACCGATGGCATCTTGTGCCACTTCGGCCAGGCACACAGGCTCCTCGCTGTTCTGGTGGCTGCCGCCGGCATGGGCGAAGCTCATCAGCGACTGGACGATGCGCGATACGCGCTTGGTCTGGTCAAGGATCTGGCTGGACAACTCGATGATTTCGCCATCGTCTTCGCGTTCCTCGCGCAGGTTTTGCGCCAGGCAGGCGATACCGGTGATCGGGTTGCCGATTTCGTGGGCCACGCCGGCGGCCAGGCGGCCGATGCTGGCCAGGCGCTCGGAGTGCACCAGCTTGTCTTCCAGTGCCTGGGTTTCGGTAAGGTCTTCCACCAGCAGTACCAACCCGCTGTTACCGGGGGCCAGTGGCTCGTCGATGGCTGCCTTGTGCAGGTTCAGCCAGCGCGGCTGGCCGTCCAGCGCCAGGCGCTGCTTGTGCAGGTGCTCGTCGGGCACGTTGATGAAGCCTTGCAGCAGGCCGCGCCAAGGCTCGTCGATGGTGACCAGACGCGAGCCGACCACATGCTTGGCGGCGATGCCGGTGAGCTCTTCCATGGCCTTGTTCCACATCAGGATTTCCTGGTCCTTGGCCAGCGAGCAGACGCCCATGGGCAACTCCTGCAGGGTCTGGCGATGGTAGCGGCGCAGGGCATCGAGTTCGGCGGCCAGCCCGGTCAGGCGCGAGTGGTAGTCCTCCAGGCGGCTTTCGATGAAGTGGATGTCTTCGGTCACGTAGTTTTCGTTACCGGACTTGTACGGCAGGAAAGTCTCGACCATGTCCTGGGCCACGCTCGGCCCCATCAGGCCGGACAGGTTGGCCTCGATGCGGTCGCGCAGGCGGCGCAGGGCATAGGGGCGGCGTTCGTCGAACGGCAGGTAGAGATCGCGTAGCGCTTGCTCCACTTCCTTTTGCGCGGCCTTGGCGCCCAGCGGCTTGGCCAGCTGGGTGGCGAACTCCTGCGGCGAAGCGGCATGCAGTTCGCGGCGTTGCGGGCGGCGCACGTTATCCACGGCACAGGCTTCGGCCGCGCTGACCTCTTCGTTGCTGGCGTTGGTGAACAGCGAGATCAGGGTGAACAGCAGCACGTTGGCCGCCAGCGAGGCGATGGCTGCCATGTGCCAGCTGGTATCGTCCAGCACATAGATCATGTCCAGCAGCGGGATGTAGAAGCCCTGCAAGTTGCCGAGAAGCGGCAGCAGCATGGTCACCATCCACACCAGGGTGCCGGCCAGCAGCCCGGCGATGAAACCGCGGCGGTTGGCGGTTGGCCAGTAGAGCACCGACAGCACCCCAGGCAGGAACTGCAAGGTGGCGACGAAAGCGACGATGCCCAGGTTGGCCAGGCTCTGGTGGTAGTTCTGGCTCAGGTAGAACATGAAGCCGGCGGTGATGATGGCGACGATCAGTGCACGGCGGGTCCACTTCAGCCAACGGTAGATGTTGCCCTCGGCCGGGGGCTGGTAAAGCGGCAGCACCAGATGGTTAAGGGCCATGCCCGACAGCGCCAGGGTGGTGACGATGATCAGGCCGCTGGCTGCCGACAGGCCGCCAATGTAGGCCAGCAGTGCCAATGCCTGGTTGTTGGCGGCGATGCCCAGGCCCAGGGTGAAGTACTCGGGGTTGGTGCTGGCGCCCAGACGCAGGCCGGCCCACAGCACCAGCGGCACGGCAAGACTCATCAGCAGCAGGAACAGCGGCAGGCCCCAACTGGCGCTGACCAGCGAGCGCGGGTTGAGGTTTTCGGTAAAGGCCATGTGGTACATGTGCGGCATGACGATGGCCGAGGCGAAGAACACCAGCAGCAGGGTACGCCATGGGCCTTCCTGCAGGGGTGTGTGCAGGGCGGCAAGGGCGGTCTGGTTCTGCAACAGCCAGACTTCCAGCTCGTGCGGGCCGCCGAATACGCCATACAAGGCATACAAGCCGATACCGCCCAGGGCCAGCAGTTTGATCACCGACTCGAAGGCGATGGCGAATACCAACCCCTCATGCTTTTCGCGCGTGGCGATGTGCCGCGAGCCGAAGAAGATGGTGAACAGAATGATCAGCGTGCAAAAGGCAAAGGCCACCCGGGCCTTGACCGGTTCACCGGTAAGGATGCTGATCGAGTCGGCCACCGCCTGGATCTGCAGGGCCAGCAACGGCAGCACGCCAATCAGCATGATGATGGTGGTCAAGGCTCCGGCCCAGGTACTGCGGAAGCGGAAGGCCAGCAGGTCGGCCAGCGATGACAGCTGGTAGGTGCGGGTGATCTTGAGGATCGGGTAGAGCAGCACCGGCGCCAGCAGGAATGCGCCAGACACCCCCAGGTAACAGGCAAGGAAGCCGTAACCATACTGGTAGGCCAGGCCAACCGAGCCATAGAAAGCCCAGGCACTGGCGTAAACGCCCAGCGACAGGGTGTAGGTAAGTGGGTGGCGAATGATCGAACGCGGGATCAGCCCACGCTCGCTGATCCAGGCCACGCCGAACAGCACCATGAGGTACCCGGCGCTGATCAGGATCATCTGGGTCAGGCTAAAGCTCATCGGCATCTCGTTGGCTCTGCAGGATGAAGGTGACGACGATCAGGATCAGCCAGAGCAGGTAGGGGCGGTACCAGGCTCCGGTCGGTTCGATCCACCAGTCCATGATGGCCGGGGAGAACAGGTAGATCCCCACGACCAGAAGCAGGACCAAACGATAGATGTACATGCTGGCCTCGATGGTTGGGCGCTGCGGGCTTGAACTTATTATTGGCGCAAATGGCAGGGGGGATGCTAGCGGGAATCCACAGCGTTAGCCAAGGGTTTGAATTTACTGGGCTTTTGTTTTTGAGAGGAGGAATGAATGTGCCGGCCTCTTCGCGGGTGAACCCGCTCCTACAGGTAAAGCGTTGCCTCTAGGTTTATTGAGGACCCTGTGGGAGCGGGCGCGCCCGCGAAGAGGCCGGTAAAGGTTCAGCGCAAATCAGCCTCCGGCACCGTGGTCCGCTGCGCGATCGCTTCTGGCCGCCACTGCGTGCGCGCGACTGCCAGCACCTCTGCCGGCGTAGCCAACAGCAGTTCCGGGTCCGTCTCCTGCCCCAGCGCCCGCAATGCCCGCAACAGCAGGGGGGTAGCATGCTCCGCCTGCAGTGGCGGGGAACGGTACGACTTGCCCAGCTTGTGCCCATCTGGCTGCACGATCAGCGGAATATGCAGGTAACGCGGCTGTGAGAAGCCCAACAGTTCCTGCAGGTACAGCTGGCGCGGGGTATTGTCGAGCAGGTCGGCGCCACGCACGATGTCGGTAACACCCTGCCAGGCATCGTCCAGCACCACGGCCAGCTGGTAGGCGTACAACCCGTCACGACGCTGGATGACGAAATCGCCCACCTCACGCCCCAGGTGTTGCTGGTACTCACCCTGCACTCGATCGGTAAAGCGGTAGATCAGCTCCGGCACCCGCAAGCGGATGGCCGCCCCTTCACGGGCATGCCCGGCGTCGCGGCAAAAGCCTGGGTAGATGCCGTTGTAGCTTTCCAGCTGCTTGCGCGAGCAGGTGCATGCGTACGCCAGGCCCATGTTGAACAGGCGGTCTACCACGGCGGCATAGGCATCGTGGCGCTGGCTCTGGAATACCACCTCGCCATCCCATTGCAGGCCGTAACGTTCCAGCGTCTGGAGGATGGCATCGCGCGCGCCGGGCATTTCCCGGGGCGGGTCGGTGTCTTCCATGCGCAGCAGCCAGCGGCCGTTGACGGCGCGGGCATCGAGCCAGGAGGCGAGGGCGGCGACCAGCGAGCCGAAGTGCAGGAAGCCGCTGGGGGTGGGGGCGAAGCGCCCGATGTAGCTGGAGTCGGTCATGGTCAGGCTGGGTATATAAATGAAACGGGGCGCATGATGCGCCCCGTTCAGGTGGAAGAAAGATCAGCCTTTGCCGACCGTTTTTTCCTTTTTCTCGGCAATTTCCTTGCAGTCGAAGCACAGGTCGGCGGTCGGGCGGGCTTCCAGGCGGCGCAAGCCGATCTCGATGCCGCACGACTCGCACCAGCCGTACTCCTCGTCCTGAATCTTCTGCAGGGTTTTATCGATCTTCTTGATCAGCTTGCGCTCGCGGTCGCGGTTGCGCAGTTCGAGGGCGAATTCCTCTTCCTGGGATGCGCGGTCTGCGGGATCTGCGAAGTTGGCTGCCTCTTCTTTCATATGGTCAACGGTCTTGTCGACGCCGACCATCAGCTCTTGCTTCCAGCCAGTGAGGATCTTGGTGAAGTGCTTGCGCATGGGCTCACCCATGTACTCCTCACCCTTGGTCTCCTGATAGGGTGCAACCCCATAAAGATTCTGGTTGGCTTTTTGCTTTTCTAGGGTGGACATGAATAGACCGCCTCTCACTCATCTGATCCAATGCGCAGGATGCTCCATCTCCGGCGACCGCCGGCCCTGCGACTGCGAGCCGCCGAACTTACCAGATAGATCGGGGGTGCGCTACCCCGCCCGATCCTGCTAATTGACACTGGCCTGAGCGGTACGTTCGGTGGTGTGCAGAGGTAGAATCTCCAGTTTAGACCCAATTGAGAGAAGGTCATGGCCCAACCCTACAGTGCGCGCAGCCGCGCCATCGAACCTTTCCACGTCATGGCGCTGCTGGCCCGTGCCAACGAGCTGCAGGCGGCCGGGCACGATGTGATTCACCTGGAAATCGGCGAGCCGGACTTCACCACGGCTGCCCCCATCGTCGCTGCCGGCCAGGCCGCGCTGGCCGCCGGGCACACTCGCTACACCGCCGCACGCGGTCTGCCGGCACTGCGTGAGGCAATTGCCGGCTTTTATGGGCAGCGCTATGGCCTGAATATCGACCCGGAGCGCATCCTTATTACCCCGGGTGGCTCCGGCGCGCTGCTGCTGGCCAGCAGCCTGCTGGTGGACCCGGGCAAGCACTGGCTGCTGGCCGATCCGGGTTACCCGTGCAACCGCCACTTCCTGCGCCTGGTCGAGGGCGGGGCCCAATTGGTACCGGTGGGCCCGGACGTGAATTACCAACTGACTGCCGACCTAGTTGAGCGCTACTGGGACAAGGACACCGTCGGCGCCCTGGTCGCTTCGCCGGCTAACCCGACCGGAACCGTGCTGGGGCGCGAAGCGTTGGCCCGTCTGGCTAAATCCACCCATGAGCGGCATGGTCATCTGGTGGTGGACGAGATCTACCACGGCCTCACCTACGGCATCGACGCGCCAAGCGTGCTGGAAGTCGACGACTCGGCATTTGTCCTGAATAGTTTTTCCAAGTATTTCGGCATGACCGGTTGGCGCCTTGGCTGGCTGGTGGCCCCGCCCGGTGCGGTGGCCGACCTGGAGAAACTGGCGCAGAACCTGTACATCAGTGCGCCGAGCATGGCCCAGCATGCCGCGCTGGCCTGTTTCCAGCCCGAGGCGCTGGCCATTTTCGAAGAGCGCCGCGCCGAGTTCGCCCGCCGTCGCGACTACCTGCTGCCTGCCCTGCGTGAACTGGGTTTCCGCATTGCCGTCGAGCCGCAAGGCGCGTTCTACCTGTATGCCGATATCAGCGCTTTTGGCGGTGACGCATTCGCATTCTGCCGACACTTCCTGGAAACCGAGCACGTGGCGTTCACGCCGGGCCTGGACTTTGGTCGCCACCTGGCCGGGCACCATGTGCGCTTCGCTTATACCCAGAGCCTGCCGCGCCTGGAAGAAGCGGTGCAGCGTATTGCCCGTGGCCTGCAGAGCTGGCAAGGCTGATGCGTTTCTCTCCGTCACTTGAGCAGGGCCGCCTGCTGCGTCGCTACAAGCGCTTTCTGGCCGATATCGAACTGGCCAGCGGCGAGCAGATGACTATCCACTGCCCGAATACCGGCTCCATGCTCAACTGCATGCGTGAAGGTGGGCAGGTGTGGTTCAGCCGCTCCAACGACCCCAAGCGCAAGCTGCCAGGCACCTGGGAAATCAGCGAAACCCCCCAGGGGCGGTTGGCCTGCGTGAATACCGGGCGGGCCAATGCGTTGGTCGAAGAGGCCCTGCGCGCCGGCACTATCACTGAACTGGCCGGCTTCACTGCACTCAGGCGCGAAGTGGCCTATGGCGAGGAAGGCAGCCGTATCGACTTTCGCCTGGAGTTCGAGGGTGCCCCGGCCTATGTCGAGGTCAAAAGTGTGACGCTGGGCTACCCCGACACTGCTGTTGCGGCCTTCCCCGACGCGGTGACTCAGCGCGGTGCGAAACACCTGCGCGAGCTGGCAACGCTGGCCCGGCAGGGCGTGCGGGCCGTGCAGCTGTATTGCGTGAACCTGACCGGTATCGACGCTGTGCGCCCGGCCGAGGAAATCGATATGGCCTACGCCCAGGCGCTGCGCGCTGCAGTAGCGGACGGGGTGGAGGTGCTGGCCTATGGCACCCGGCTGGACGCCGAGGGTATCGTCATCGATCGCCGCTTGCCGGTGCTGCTTACCCCTTGAACCAGATGCCCTGGCTGTCTTCGTGGCAGCCCAGGGGCTGCAGTTGCTCACCCTCGCAGGGCCCTGCCACGCATTCGCCGCTTTCTATCAGGAACAGCGCACCGTGATGGGCGCAGTGGATGAGGCTGGCGCTGTCATCCAGAAACGCGTCGTCTGCCCAGTTCAGTGGGATGTCCCGGTGCGGGCAGCGGTTGCGGTACAGGTACACCTGACCTTGGCGACGCACGCCGAACAGTTCGAGGCCGTCTACGCTGAAGGCGCGGCTTTGGCCCTCGGCCAGGCTGAGGGATGGACAAAGGAAGTGCATGGCAAGGATGGCTCGTGAGACACGTGATGGCTTGACGCTCCAATGCGAATAATTATCAAATTGCCCGCATTCGCTGCGCCCGGCTGTATATGGTGCGCAGTTCCGCCGCTCGCCACAAGGCGTGCAGCCCGTCTTCAGAAGGAACCCGATGATGCGCCGTCCAGCTGCTTTTCTCGCTTTGTGTGCAAGCCTTGTGCTCTCAACCCAAGCCTTGGCAGCCGAACTGCCGCAACGCTGGGTCAGTGCTGGTGGCGCCTTGAGCGAGTGGATAACCGCATTGGGCGGCGAAGCACGCCTGGTCGGTGTGGACACTACCAGTCAGCACCCGGCCTCGTTGAAGTCGTTGCCCAGTGTGGGTTATCAACGACAGCTGTCGGCCGAAGGCATTCTCAGCTTGCGCCCGGATGTGCTGGTGGGCACCGAGGAAATGGGACCGCCGCCGGTACTGGCGCAAATCCGCAAGGCCGGCGTGCGGGTCGAGTTGTTCTCCAGCAAGGCCGAGCTGCCGGCAGTAGATGAAAACCTCAGGCACCTGGGGCAGTTGCTCGGTGCAGAGCAGCAAGCGTCCGCGCTTGTAGCTGACTACCGCCAGCGGCTCGATGCGTTGCATGTCAACGTCAAGCTGGCCCAGGCCGGGGAGCAGGCTCCTGGGGTGTTGCTGCTGGTCGGTCATGCCGGGGCCAAGCCGCTGATTGCCGGGCAAGGCACTGCCGGTGACTGGCTGCTGGGCCAGGCGGGTGGGCGAAACCTGGCCGCGCACCAGGGCTACAAGAACTTCTCCAACGAAGCCTTGGCGGCGCTTGACCCGGATGTGATCGTGTTTTCCGACCGGGCGCTGGCCGGTGAGCAGGCCTTGCAGGCGCTGTTGAAAGAAAACCCCGCGCTGGCTGCCTCGCGGGCCGTGCGTGAGAAACGCCTGGTCTCACTGGACCCGACGCTGTTGGTCGGCGGGCTCGGGCCTCGGCTACCGGCGACCTTGCAGTCGTTGGCAGCCACCTTCTACCCGGCTGCTCAGGCCAGCTTCGCACAATGAAACAACGGGTCCAGTCACGTACGTTGTTCATTAGCCTGAGCCTGTTGTGCCTGTTGGCGATCTGGCTGTCACTGGCGCTGGGGCCAGTCAGCCTGCCAATGCTCGATACGCTGCGCGCTGGGCTGCGTCTTTTGGGATTGCCTGTTTCCGAAGATGGCCTGCAGCAGGCCGAGATGATCCTTGGCCAGATCCGCCTGCCGCGCACCCTGTTGGGGTTGGCGGTGGGCGCGGTGCTGGCGCTGTCCGGGGTGGCCATGCAGGGGCTGTTCCGCAACCCGCTGGCTGACCCCGGGCTGGTAGGCGTTGCCGCCGGTGCCGCAGTAGGGGCAGCGGTTGCCATAGTTGGCGGCGCCTGGTTTGGTGGCATGCCGGATGCCTTCGCGCCTTATCTGCTGTCGTTCTGCGCTTTTGTCGGCGGGCTTGGGGTCACTGCGCTGGTCTACCGCCTGGGGCGCCGCGATGGCCAGACCAACGTCGCCACGATGCTATTGGCTGGCGTGGCCATGACCGCGCTAGGTGGCGCGGCCGTGGGGTTGTTCTCTTACCTGGCCGATGATGCCACCTTGCGTACGCTGACATTCTGGAACCTTGGCAGCCTCAATGGCGCCAGCTATGAGCGGCTGTGGCCATTGTTGCTGGTGGCGGTAGCGGTGGCGGTGTGGCTGCCACGCCGGGCCAAGGCGCTGAATGCCCTGTTGCTGGGGGAGTCGGAGGCACGTCACCTGGGCGTTGACGTGGAGCGGCTCAAGCGTGAGTTGGTGTTCTGCACGGCGCTGGGGGTGGGGGCTGCAGTGGCTGCAGCCGGGTTGATCGGCTTCATCGGCCTGGTAGTGCCGCACCTGGTACGCCTCCTGGCCGGGCCCGATCACCGTGTGGTGCTGCCAGCCTCGCTGCTGGCCGGCGGTGTGCTGATGTTGTTCGCCGACTTGGCGGCGCGGCTGCTGCTGGCGCCTGCCGAGCTGCCGATTGGTATCGTTACGGCCTTCATCGGTGCGCCGTTCTTCCTGTTCCTGCTGATGCGAGGGCGCGGCTGATGTTGCAAGTAGAGGGCCTGTATCTGTGCAGGGGCAGCAATGAGGTACTGCACGACATTCACCTGCAGTTGCCTCCGGGGCAGGTCGTGGGTGTGCTTGGTCCCAACGGTGCCGGCAAGAGCAGCCTGCTGAGTGTGCTTTGCGGTGAACTGGCGCCCGACCGTGGGCGGGTGACGCTGCAGGACCGCCCCCTGGCCGATTGGGCCGGGCAGGAACGGGCAAGGCGCCTGGCAGTGCTGCCACAGGTGTCCAGCCTGGGTTTCTCGTTTCGGGTCGAGGAAGTGGTGGGCATGGGGCGCATGCCTCATGGCACCGGTCAGCGACGCGACGCGGAAATTGTCGAAGCGGCGTTGCGGGCGGCAGATGCCTGGCACCTGGTAGAGCGCAGTTACCTGGCGCTTTCCGGTGGCGAGCGGCAACGGGTACACCTTGCCCGCGTGCTGGCGCAGCTATGGCCGGGCGAGGAAGGTGCCACTTTGCTGCTCGACGAACCGACCTCGATGCTCGACCCGCTACATCAGCACACCACCCTGGAAGCCGTTCGCCGCTTTGCCGACTGCGGTGCTGCAGTGTTGGTGATCCTGCATGACCTGAACCTGGCGGCGCGGTACTGTGATCGTATCCTGTTGCTGGAGCAGGGGCGCTGCCACGCGTTTGCCACGCCCGAAGCGGTACTGACCCCAGCGGCACTGAGGGCGGTGTACGGTATCGACGTACTGGTGCAGGCGCACCCCGAGCGCGGGCATCCGCTGATCATCACCCGTTGATTCTCGAACCGTGCACGGCCTCTGTGGAAGCGGCCTTGTCTCGCGACAGGTCCGCCCCGGGGCAGGCCATTCAAATTGTGGATGACATGGAGTAACTGCCGATGCGACACGCGCTGCTGTCTGGTTTCTCGCTGTGCCTGGTACTGGCGATAGGCGGTTGTCAGGCCAGCCTGCCGCCGTTGCCCGCCTGGCAGAGCAGCGAAGGTCGCACCCACGCCGAGCTGGGGAAGATTGTCGATCTGTCCAATGAGCAGGTCATTAGCCCTGAACAGCTGGTACAGCGCCTGGCTGTCGTACCCCGCGTGCTTGTCGGCGAGAAGCACGACAACCCTGACCATCACGCGCTGCAACTATGGCTGCTGCGCGCTCTTCAAGGCCAGCGCTCTCAGGGCAGTCTGTTGCTGGAAATGCTGCAGCCCGGCCAGCAGTCACGGGTGGACAAGCTGGTGGGGCAGCCTTTGCCGGTAGACTTGCCCAAGGCGCTGGCCTGGCAGGAGGGCTGGGATTGGCAGTTGTACGGGCCGATTGTCACCGAAGCCCTGCAGCAACGGGTGTCGTTGCTGGCAGCCAACCTTTCGCCCGCCGAGATGCGTCAGGCCTATCGACAGCCGGCTCCGGTGCAGGGCGAAAAGTCCAATGCACCCGCAGTAAAGGCTGCCTTGCTGGAACAGGTGCGCGCCGGACATTGCGGGATGCTGCCGGAAAGCCAGTTACCGGCGATGCTGGCCGTTCAGCAGCAGCGCGACCGGCGCATGGCCGAGCGTTTGCAGGCGGCACCGCAACCGGCACTGCTGTTTGCCGGGGCTTACCATGTGCGCAAGGACCTGGGCATACCCTTGCATCTGGCTGACCTGGGGGCGTCGGACGAGAGCAAGGTATTGCTGCTGGCTGAGGTGGGCGAGCGAGTCGAGCCTGGCGAGGCTGACTATGTGTGGTACACGGCAGCGATGCCGGAGCAGGATTATTGTGCGCAATTGCGGCGTTGATCCGGAAAAAGCCCAGGCAAAAAAAGACCCGGCAAACTGCCGGGTCAATAACCGTGATTAGCCTGATGAGGAGATAATCTGAGAGTCCGAACCAGGGGCTCTTAGCTTATCCAACCAGTCTCGCGACCAGTTGTGATAATCATAACAATTCTCATTTAGGCGTCAATCCCTTTACGCCGATTATTTTGGTTTTTTTTGCGTAGGGTTTTTCGCGTCCAATTGTTGGTTGAGTGCTTCCTTGCGTTCGAGCGGCAAATCGTTCCAGTGCATGTCCAGCAGGGCGCCTTCAATGGCATACAACAGCACCTTCGATGCACGGAACCCTCGTGTCTTCACGGCCTGGTACGCACCCACCGCGCCCAGGCGGCGCAAATCCGATGCACTGTGGATGCCAGCTGCATGCAGCCACTGCGCAGAAGTCTTGCCAAGGTTCTTCAGATGCTGCAATTCATCGTTCATCGAGCCTCCTTGCGATGGCTGAACGGGAATGGGGGGATAAATCGCGAGCAGGTCTGAGAGGAGTGTAGCGGGGGTTGGGAAATATGCGGCTTTTTGCCATCGGAGGGTGAGCGGCCTGTGCCTGCCCCTTCGCGGGCAGGCACAGGAAGATGACGAACTTACAGGCCAGGCAACCGCTGGCGAATCTGCTCGATCACCTGATCCATGCTGCCGGCAGCCTGGGTATCGACGCGGGTGCTGTGCACCAGCTCCTGCGCATCCAGCGCCTCACGGCTGGCCTGCTGGGCCTTGATCACCTCCAGCGTGGCATCCGAGGGGTCGCTGTTTTCGGCCTGGCGCTGCTCCAGCCAACTGGCGATGACCGCCTCCGGCGCGTGGCAGTCGAGGATGAGGAACGGCACTCCGGTCTGGCTGGCAACGTCTGCCGCAGCCTGGCGCTGCTCACGCTTGAGGTAGGTGGCGTCCAGCACCACCGGGAAGCCGGCGCGCAGCACGGTCGCTGCCACCTCGTGCAGGCGCTGGTAGGTCGCTGCGCTGGCCTCCTGGTCGTATATGCCCGTACTTAGCTGGCCGGCGTCGGCCTGCTGTTGTTCGCCGAACAGGCGCTTGCGCTCTACGTCCGAACGCACGCGCACTGCACCCAAGGCCTCGACCAGGCGCATGGCCACGTGACTTTTGCCCACTGCCGAAACGCCATGGGTGATGGCCAGCAGACGCGACGGGATGGCACTGTAGCTTTCGGCCAGGTTGGCGTAGTTGCGGTAGGTGCGCAGGGTGGTGGCACGCTGCACGCCATCAGCGTCGGCCGGCATGCTGAACAGTGCGACCTTGGCCCGCACCAGCGCGCGGTAGGCTTTGTAGAAGTTGAGCAGTTCCAGGCCTTCGTAGTCCCCCGTCAGTTCCAGGTACTGGCTGATGAAGCGCCGGGCCAGGCACTTCAGGCCGCGGTCTTCCAGGTCCATGGCCAGGAAGGCGGTGTCGGCGTAGACGTCGGTCAGTCGGAAAGGCTCGTTGAATTCGATGCAATCGAAGATCACCACCTTGCCATCGATCAAGGTGGCGTTGCCCAGGTGGATGTCACCGTGGCACTCACGGATGAAGCCATTGGCCTTGCGCCTTTCCAGCAGGCCGTGCAGGCGCTCGAAGCTGCTGCGGGCCCAGGCCTGTAGGGCGTCGAGTTGCTGCAGATCGGCTTTGTCGCTGAGGAATGGGCGAATTTGCTCGAAGTTCTGCTCCACCGGGGCCATCACGCTGTCTGGCGTGCCCAGCGGGTGCTCCATCGGCACACGTGGGGCCTGCAGGTGAAACTCGGCAATCTGCCGGGCCATCTGGTCGATGTGTGTGGCGTTCAGCTCGCCATTGGCCTGCAGTGTGTTGAGCATCTGTCCCTGGGGGAACTGGCGCATTTTCAGCACGTACTCGATGGCTTCGCCTTCGCCACCGATCTGCGGTGCGTCGACGCTACCGGTGATCGGCAACACGTCCAGGTACAGGCCTTCGGTCAGGCGTTGGTTCAGGCGCAACTCTTCGTTACAGAAATGCTGGCGCTGGTCCAGCCCGGTAAAGTCCAGGAAACCGAAATTCATCGGTTTCTTGACCTTGTAGGCGTACTCGCCAGTGAGCAGGACCCAGGAGATATGCGTCTCGATGAGCTGAAACCCATCCACGGGATGAGGGTACAGGGCAGGGTTCTGCAACGCAGTAATAAGAGCTTGGCTCACGGCAAATCCTTCCGGGGCAAGGGAATTCGAATGCGTCATTATGGTCAATGGTGCCGTCCCTGCCTACCGCTGGGCCGTCTGCCCAGCCTTTATAAAGTGCGTATAATCCGCCGCCATGACCCGAACCCGAAATTCCCGCACCCCTCAGAAACGCCCGACCGGCCGCTCCCGCGCCTGGCTGGGCTGGGCTTTGAAGCTCAGCCTGGTAGGCCTGGTGATCGTCGCCGGCTTCGCGGTTTACCTCGATGCCGTCGTTCAGGAAAAGTTCTCCGGCAAGCGCTGGACCATCCCAGCCAAGGTGTATGCCCGGCCGCTGGAGCTGTTCACCGGCCAGAAGTTGAGCAAGAACGACTTCCTCACCGAGCTCGATGCGCTTGGCTACCGTCGCGAAAGCGCGGCCAACGGTCCGGGCGCTGCGTCCGTCAACGGCAATACCGTCGACCTCAATACCCGTGGCTTCCAGTTCTACGAGGGCATGGAACCGGCACAGTTCGTGCGCGTGCGCTTCTCGGGCGACTACGTAGCGGGCCTCTCCGGTGCCAACGGCAAGTCGCTTGACGTGGTGCGGCTGGAGCCGCTGATGATCGGCGGCATCTACCCGAAAAACCTCGAAGACCGCATCCTGATCAAGATCGATCAGGTACCCAAGTATCTGCTTGAGACCCTGGTGGCCACGGAAGACCGCGACTTCTACAGCCACCACGGCGTGTCGCCCAAGTCCATCGCCCGGGCCATGTGGGTCAACACTTCGTCCGGCTCTATGCGCCAGGGTGGCAGTACCCTGACCCAGCAGTTGGTGAAAAACTTCTACCTCAGCAGCGAGCGCAGCCTCAGCCGTAAGCTGACCGAGGCGATGATGGCGATACTGCTCGAACTGCACTACGACAAGCGCGAAATCCTTGAGGCCTACCTCAACGAGGTGTTCGTCGGCCAGGACGGTCAACGCGCCGTGCACGGCTTTGGCCTGGCTAGCCAGTTCTTCTTCAGTCAGCCGTTGTCTGAGCTGAAACTGCATCAGATCGCCCTGCTGGTGGGCATGGTCAAAGGCCCGTCCTATTACAACCCGCGGCGTCACCCCGAGCGCGCTTTGGCGCGCCGCAACCTGGTGCTCGACCTGGTGGCCGAGCAGGGTGTGGCCAGCCAGGCAGAAGTCGATGCGGCGAAGAAGATGCCGCTGGGCGTGACCAAGCGTGGCAGCCTGGCCGACAGCTCGTTCCCGGCCTTCCTCGACCTGGTCAAGCGACAGCTACGTCAGGACTACCGCGACGAAGACTTGACCGAAGAAGGCCTGCGCATCTTTACCAGCTTCGACCCGATCCTGCAGATGAAGGCCGAAACCTCGATGAGGGAGACCTTCAAGCGCCTGTCGGGCCGCAAGGGGGCTGACGAGGTGGAAGCGGCAATGGTCGTGACCAACCCTGAGACAGGTGAAGTACAGGCGTTGATCGGTAGCCGCCAGGCAGGCTTCGCCGGCTTCAACCGGGCCATCGATGCTGTGCGGCCGATCGGCTCGCTGGTCAAGCCGTCGGTATACCTGACCGCGCTGGAGCAGCCAAGCAAGTACACCCTGACCAGTTGGATGCAGGACGAGCCATTTTCGGTCAAGGGGGCTGACGGCCAGGTCTGGCGCCCGCAAAACTATGACCGTCGCCCGCACGGCACTATCTACCTGTACCAGGGGCTGGCCAACTCGTACAACCTGTCGACCGCCAAGCTCGGCCTGGAAGTGGGTGTGCCGAACGTGATCAAGACCATTGGTCGGTTGGGGGTGAATGTCGATTGGCCAGCATTCCCGGCCATGTTGCTGGGGGCTGGTGGCATGTCGCCAATGCAGGTGGCAACCATGTATCAGACCATCGCCAACGGCGGCTTCAACACGCCGATGCGCGGTATCCGCAGCGTGCTCACCGCCGAGGGCGAGCCGCTCAAGCGTTACCCGTTCCAGATCCAGCAAACCTTCGACCCGGGTGCCATTTACCTGGTGCAGAACGCCATGCAGCGCGTAATGCGCGAAGGTACAGGGCGCTCGGTGTACAACACCTTGCCACGCTCGCTGACCCTGGCGGGCAAGACCGGTACCAGTAACGACTCGCGGGACAGTTGGTTCTCCGGCTTCAGTCAGGATCTGCTGGCCGTGGTGTGGATGGGCCGTGACGATAACGGCAAGACACCCTTTACCGGCGCCACCGGAGCCTTGCAGGTGTGGACCAGCTTCATGAAGAAGGCCGACCCGCTGCCGCTGGACATGCCGCAACCGGACAACGTGGTGCAGGCCTGGATCGACCCGTACACTGGCCATGGGTCTGATGCCAGCTGTCCGGGAGCGGTGCAGATGCCGTATATTCGCGGGAGTGAGCCGCCGGCCGGCGCAACCTGTGGCGGTGAGCAGGATCCAGTCGAATCGGTAATGGACTGGGTCAAGGGCTGGATGAATTAAGCACAGGCTGCATTGATGAGGTGTGACGTGAACAAGTGGCTGTTTCCTGCCGTGACGGCGTTGGCTGTGCTCCAGGGGTGCTCCAGCGTCCCGCGTGGCAATATTCCGGTGGTCGATTCGAGCACCCGTGTGTCCAACAGCGAACGCGTGACGGCCAACCGCTCGGCGGGTGGCTATAACACCGGCACCGCCCAGGCGCAAACGCTGCCGGAGGACTCCGGCGTCACCGTGATGATCCCGCAGGGCGCAGGCGCTTCGGCCATCCAGACGTTCCCGGCGAACAATGGCGCAGCACCGATCACTCCAGGGCCGATCACTCCTGGCCCTGTCAGCTCGGCACCGATGACCACCAATCCCAACCCGATTGCCGATGAGCCTTTCGACATTGCCGCGATGAACAGCACTTCGCAAAGCGCCAGCGCGCCAACCGGTATTCCGCGCAGCGCTGCCGCCGGTGGCCTGTCGGCCGACGAGCAACTGGACGGTCCTGTGCTGGCATTGCTGACCACTGCGCAGACGCAGCAGGGCAGCGGCGACTTCAACGGTGCCGCCTCGAGCCTTGAGCGTGCCCAGCGCATTGCTCCGCGTGAGCCGCAGGTGCTGTATCGCCTGGCCCAGGTGCGCCTCTCGCAAGGTGATGCAGCGCAGGCAGAGCAGTTGGCGCGCCGCGCCCTGACCTACGCCAACGGCCGCCCAAGCCTGCAGGCTGAGCTATGGAACACGATCGCCCAGGCCCGTGAAAAGCAGGGTGACAGCGCTGGCGCTGCTCTGGCCCGGCAAAAGGCGCGGGTCAATTCGTGATGATCGAGCAACGCATTCTGGATATTGCCGACCACCTGCTATTGATCGAGCGTGAACTGCAGGTGCAAGGCTGGTGGGATGACGAGCCGCCAAGCGACGAGGCACTGGCCAGTACGGTGCCGTTCGCCGTGGATACCCTCAGTTTCGAGCAATGGCTGCAATGGATCTTCCTGCCCCGCATGAAGATCATCATCGAGCTGGGTCACCCGCTGCCCAATGCATCGAGCATCCTTGTCATGGCCGAAACCGTGTTTACCGACCGGCCGGAGCAAAGTCGTGAGCTACGGCGCCTGTTGGCAGCTTTTGATCAATTGATCGCTCCTTCCGCCTGATTTCTTCAGTTTTTCCTTCTAGGGCCGCAGATTGTGGCCCTTTTTATTGGAAATCTTCTTAATTCTGCTGCTGAAGCGATTTTTAGTGGTGGCA
Source organism: Pseudomonas sp. zjy_15 (assembly GCF_043101865.1). NCBI lineage: Bacteria > Pseudomonadati > Pseudomonadota > Gammaproteobacteria > Pseudomonadales > Pseudomonadaceae > Pseudomonas > Pseudomonas sp. zjy_15. Next base: position 7,151 of record NZ_JBICII010000118.1, on the reverse strand, counting down.
GGAATTCATCTTGGGGAAAAATTGGCAATAATTTTTCTTGACTTGTTGGCGCCGAATCACAAGAATCCAACTTCCGCTGTAGAGGGACTGCCAGAAGCAGACCCGCTAAGCAGATCATGAGGTGCACACCCGCGCCGACCTGTTACACCCCGCAACGCGTTACCTCGCGCTGGGTGGGAAACCCCCGCAACACTCTGGGGATCTCCCAATACTTGCTCAGTCAGTGCTGACGTTCGCTCATGCTCTGCTTGGCAGTAAACCTATTAAGACCCGTCCAGTGAGGGCGGTATTCTGGCGTTTTAGAGGTGAACAACGTGGAGCTTTTATCTGGCGCTGAGATGGTCGTCCGCTTCTTGCGTGACGAAGGCGTTAAGCACATCTACGGGTACCCTGGTGGTGCTCTCCTGCATGTTTACGACGCACTGTTCAAAGAACCGGAAGTGGAACACATCCTGGTTCGTCATGAGCAGGCGGCAACCCATATGGCGGACGGCTACGCTCGTGCCACCGGCAAGGCCGGTGTGGTGCTGGTAACCTCCGGTCCTGGCGCGACCAATGCCATTACCGGCATTGCCACCGCCTACATGGACTCGATTCCGATGGTCATCCTGTCCGGCCAGGTGCCTAGCACCATGGTGGGCACCGATGCCTTCCAGGAAACCGACATGATCGGTATCTCGCGGCCGATCGTGAAGCACAGCTTCATGATCAAGAACCCGACCGAGATCCCTGAAATTCTGAAGAAAGCTTTTTACCTGGCGCAATCCGGTCGCCCAGGTCCAGTCGTGGTCGACATTCCAAAAGACATGACCAACCCGGCTGAAAAGTTCGAATACGTCTACCCGAAAAAGGTCAAGCTGCGCTCCTACAGCCCGGCGGTCCGCGGTCACTCCGGCCAGATCCGCAAGGCTGCCGAGATGCTTCTGGCTGCCAAGCGCCCGGTCGTCTACTCCGGTGGCGGCGTGATCCTCGGCGGTGGCTCCGAAGCCCTGACTGAAATCGCCAAGTCGCTGAACCTGCCGGTTACCAATACCCTGATGGGTCTGGGTGGCTTCCCGGGTACCGACCGCCAGTTCCTCGGCATGCTTGGCATGCATGGCAGCTACACCGCCAACATGGCCATGCACAATGCCGACGTCATCTTTGCCGTCGGTGCGCGTTTCGACGACCGCGTTGTAAACGGCCCGGCCAAGTTCTGCCCGAATGCCAAGATCATCCACATCGACATCGACCCGGCGTCGATCTCGAAGATGATCAAGGCCGACGTGCCGATCGTCGGCCCGGTCGACAGCGTACTCAGCGAAATGCTCGGCATCCTCAAGGAAATCGGCGAGCAGCCTGACAAGGCGGCGCTGGATGCCTGGTGGAAGCAGATTGACGAATGGCGTGGCAATGGCGAGTTGTTCCCTTACGACAAGGGCGATGGCAACGTCATCAAACCGCAAAAAGTCATCGAGACACTGTGCGAAGTGACCAATGGCGATGCCTTCGTCACTTCCGACGTGGGCCAACACCAGATGTTTGCCGCGCAGTACTACCGCTTCAACAAGCCAAACCGCTGGATCAACTCCGGTGGCCTGGGCACCATGGGCTTCGGCTTCCCGGCGGCGATGGGCATCAAGCTCAACTTCCCGGATCAGGACGTGGCCTGTGTGACCGGCGAAGGCAGCATCCAGATGAACATCCAGGAGCTGTCCACCTGCATGCAATACGGCCTGCCGGTGAAGATCGTCAACCTGAACAACGGTGTGTTGGGCATGGTCCGCCAATGGCAGGACATGGCCTACAACGGTCGTCATTCGCACTCGTACGTCGAGTCGCTGCCTGACTTCATCAAGCTGGCCGAAGCCTATGGCCATGTGGGTATCCGCATTACCAGCCTGAAAGACCTCAAGCCGAAGCTGGAGGAAGCGTTTGCGATGAAGGACCGTCTGGTGTTCATCGACATCGCGGTTGACCGCAGTGAGCACGTCTATCCGATGCAGATCAAGGATGGCTCGATGCGTGACATGTGGCTGAGCAAGACGGAGCGTACCTGATATGCGGCACATCATTTCCCTGCTGCTGGAAAACGAACCCGGTGCGTTGTCCCGTGTGGTCGGCCTGTTCTCCCAGCGCAACTACAACATTGAAAGCCTGACTGTAGCGCCGACCGAAGACCCGACCCTGTCGCGTCTGACGCTGACCACCGTTGGCCATGACGAAGTGATCGAACAGATCACCAAGAACCTGAACAAGCTGGTCGAAGTGGTCAAGCTTGTCGACCTGTCGGAAAGCGCTCATATCGAGCGTGAACTGATGCTGGTCAAGGTCAAGGCCACCGGTGCCCAGCGCGCCGAGATCAAGCGCACCACGGATATCTTCCGTGGCCAGATCGTCGACGTGACCGCCAGCGTGTACACCGTGCAGCTGAGCGGTACCAGCGACAAACTGGACAGCTTCATCCAGGCGATCGGCACTGCATCGATTCTGGAAACCGTGCGCAGCGGCGTTACCGGCATTGCCCGTGGCGACAAAGTGCTCAGCATCTAAATTTAAAAAATAGCGATGGCTCCGCAGGGGCCGAGATATAACCAGGGGTATTTTCATGAAAGTTTTCTACGATAAAGACTGCGACCTTTCCATCATCCAGGGTAAGAAAGTCGCCATCATCGGTTACGGCTCTCAGGGCCACGCTCAGGCGTGCAACCTGAAAGACTCCGGTGTAGACGTTACCGTCGGTCTGCGTAAAGGTTCGGCTACCGTTGCCAAGGCTGAAGCCCACGGCCTGAAAGTTGCTGATGTTGCTACCGCTGTCGCTGCGGCTGACCTGGTCATGATCCTGACCCCGGACGAGTTCCAGGGCACGCTGTACAAGAACGAAATCGAGCCGAACATCAAGAAGGGCGCTACCCTGGCCTTCTCTCACGGTTTCTCGATCCACTACAACCAGGTGGTTCCGCGTGCCGATCTCGACGTGATCATGATCGCGCCGAAAGCCCCGGGCCACACCGTTCGCTCCGAGTTCGTCAAAGGCGGCGGTATCCCTGACCTGATCGCTATCTACCAGGACGCTTCCGGCAACGCCAAGAACGTCGCACTGTCCTACGCTTCGGGCGTGGGTGGTGGCCGCACCGGCATCATCGAAACCACCTTCAAGGACGAAACCGAAACCGACCTGTTCGGTGAGCAGGCTGTTCTGTGTGGCGGTACCGTCGAACTGGTCAAAGCCGGTTTCGAAACCCTGGTCGAAGCTGGCTACGCGCCGGAAATGGCCTACTTCGAGTGCCTGCACGAGCTGAAGTTGATCGTAGACCTCATGTACGAAGGCGGCATCGCCAACATGAACTACTCGATCTCCAACAACGCCGAATACGGTGAGTACGTGACTGGTCCGGAAGTCATCAACGAAGAATCCCGCAAGGCCATGCGCAATGCTCTGAAGCGCATCCAGGACGGCGAGTACGCGAAGATGTTCATCTCCGAAGGTGCTACCAACTACCCATCGATGACCGCCAAGCGTCGCAACAACGCCGCTCACGGCATCGAAATCATCGGCGAGCAACTGCGTTCGATGATGCCGTGGATCTCGGCTAACAAAATCGTCGACAAGACCAAGAACTAAGTCTTATCGAAAGATGAAAAACGCGGCTTCGGCCGCGTTTTTTCGTTCTGGCATCCAGCTTCTGGTATAAAGCAGACCAGTGGCTCGCTGTCAGAACCTGTTTCGCGGGCCCGTGTCGAACATTTTCCATCCTGTTGCAAGGTACCCTCCATGAGCGAACGTCCCGAAGAGCCGAACAAGCCCTCCGACGCCGAAAGCCTGCTACCTGTCGATGAGCACGTTGAAGAAGGGCATGACGCCGAAGGCCGCAAGGTGCGCCACCGCGGCATCTACCTGCTGCCCAACCTGTTTACCACCGCCAACCTGTTTGCCGGTTTCTATTCCATCATCAGCTCGATGAGCGCACAGAGCGCCCTGAGTGCCGGCGACCCGCGCGAGGCGAGCAAGTACTTCGCTTTTGCCGCTATCGCCATCTTCGTGGCCATGGTGCTCGACGGCCTGGACGGCCGCGTTGCGCGTATGACCAACACCCAGAGTGCCTTCGGTGCCGAGTATGACTCGCTGTCGGATATGGTCGCCTTCGGCGTGGCCCCGGCTTTGCTGGCCTTCGGCTGGGCGCTGGGTGACATGGGCAAGGTCGGCTGGATGGTTGCATTCATCTATGTGGCCGGTGCCGCGTTGCGCCTGGCGCGCTTCAATACCCAGGTCGGTACCGCCGACAAGCGCTACTTCATCGGCCTGGCCAGCCCGGCTGCCGCAGGTGTGGTGGCGGGCACCGTATGGGCGTTCAGCGACTATGGCATCCAGGGCTCCAAGCTGTCGTTCCTGGTGGCGCTGCTGGTGGCTGCTGCTGGCATGCTGATGGTCAGCAACATCAAGTACAACAGCTTCAAGGAGCTGGACCTCAAGGGGCGCGTGCCGTTCGTGGCGATCCTGGCGGTGGTGCTGGTGTTTGCCGTCGTATTCAGCGACCCACCACGCATCCTTCTGCTGGTCTTCCTTGCCTATGCAGCATCGGGGCCGATCCAGTTCCTGCTGAAGGCGCGCCGTCGCAAAGTGTGAAAATCACTTAACGCTGGAATAACCTCGCGGCTCCATAGTCTTACTGGTACATCCGTTACTCAGTGCTATGGAGCCGTTCATGCTTATCAAGCTTCCTAGGTCTTCCGAGTGCAAGGCGTCGGAGATCACCCCCGAAAGCATTTACCTTTCCCGTCGCACCCTGCTGGGCGGCTCATTGGCTGGCTTGGCGCTAGGCGCATTACCGGGTGGGGTGGGCGCGGCGCAAGTGTCGCGTTATGCCGATGTGCAGGCTGGGGCCGCGCCGGCCTGGTTCACTGACAAGCTCTCCGCCACGCGCTGGCAAGCGGTGACGGTGAAGGACGAGGCGATCACGCCGTTCAAGGATGCCACTCACTACAACAACTTTTACGAGTTCGGGCCCGACAAGGGAGACCCGGCGGCCAATGGCGACAGCCTGAAGACCGAGCCGTGGTCCATTGTGGTGGATGGTGAGGTTGGCAAACCCGGACGCTATGCTCTGGAGGACTTCGTAAAACCCTATCAGCTTGAGGAACGGATCTATCGGCTGCGCTGCGTAGAGGCGTGGTCGATGGTCATTCCGTGGCTGGGGTTCCCTTTGGCTCAGGTGCTCAAGCAGGTCGAGCCGACCTCGAGGGCGCGTTATGTGCGTTTCGAAACGCTGAAGGATCCTCAGCATATGCCCGGGCAGCGGTCAGGATTTGCCTTGATCGACTGGCCTTATAGAGAAGGGTTGCGCCTGGATGAGGCGATGCACCCGCTGGCAATTCTCGCGGTGGGTATGTACGGCCGGGAGCTGCCCAATCAGAACGGCGCGCCGCTGCGTCTGGTGGTGCCTTGGAAGTATGGCTTCAAGAGCATCAAGTCGATTGTGCGCATCAGCCTGGTAGAGGAGCAGCCTGGTACTACCTGGGAAGGGCTGGCGCCGGATGAATATGGTTTCTATGCCAACGTGAACCCGACAGTCGACCACCCGCGCTGGAGTCAGGCGCGCGAACGTCGCTTGCCCAGCGGGTTGTTCAGCCCTAACGTGCGGGAGACTCAGATGTTCAATGGCTATGCGGATGAAGTGGCGTCGCTGTATACCGGGCTCGATCTGCGGAAGAACTACTGATGCGTTACCCCTGGTTTCGCTTGGCCATCTTTGTCGTGGGCTGCCTGTTTCCGGTGTGGTGGCTATATGAAGCGGCGATGAACCTGCTGGGGCCTGATCCCGGGAAGATCATGATGGACCGCCTTGGGCTTGGGGCGCTCACCTTTTTGCTGGTGACCTTGAGCATGACCCCACTGCAGAAGCTGACGGGCTGGTCTGGCTGGATTGTGGTTCGCCGGCAGCTGGGGTTGTGGGTGTTCGCCTATATAGTGCTGCACATCCTGGCTTACCTGTTTTTCATTCTGGGGCTGGATTGGGGGCAGTTGGCGGTGGAACTGAGCAAGCGGCCATACATTATTGTGGGAGCGCTGGGGTTCCTGGGTTTGCTGGCGTTGGCGGTTACCTCTAACCGGTACAGCCAGCGGCGGCTTGGGGCGCGGTGGAAGAAGCTGCACAGGTTGGTGTATGCGGTGCTTGGGTTGGGCTTGCTGCATTTCCTGTGGATCGTGCGCTCGGACCTTCGGGAGTGGGCGATCTATGCGTCTATAGGGGCTGTGTTGATGGTGTTGCGGATTCCTGCTGTTGCGCGGGTGCTTCCCAGGGTTGCCAGGAAGCAGGGTCGGGCGGTTTGAGAGTGGGGCGGGGCTGCCAAGGGCCTGTCTTGAGATAGCAATGGCAGTAGAGGGGCCCGCCTTTGTTTCTCTGGTGTCTGTGAGATCGAGCGCCGCCCGCGTCCGGCTCGAGACATTCATCGCCGGTGAGACTGTTGTGGCGAACACTGGTAGCCCCGATACGGTCTTTTCCCCTTATATTTCACTTTCTTGAAATTAAAGGTTGACGCCCTCTTGAATCCCCTTATAATGCGCCCCACTTCCAGCGACAACGGAACGACAAACTCCTTGAAATTCAATGAGTTAGACAATTCTGAAGGTGCTGTAAGGGCTACGATCAAATGATCGAAAGCGGTTGAAAAGGTGGTTGACAGTGCTTCTGAGTGCTGTATGATTCGCCTCCCGCTACGAGAGATCGCAGCGAGCCAAGTGTTTGAAGCTAAACGAGTTTCTCGCAAAAAACTTCAAAATAAACGCTTGACAGGCTCTGAGGAAAGCGTAGAATGCGCGCCTCGGTTGAGACGAAAAACTCTTAACCAAACGCTCTTTAACAAATCGAATCAAGCAATTCGTGTGGGTGCTTGTGAGTGCGGACTGATAGTCAAAAAGATTATCAGCATCACAAGTGACCATGCGAGAAATCACATAGTCATTTGAGATTGCTGAGCCAAGTTTAGGGTTTCTTAAAAACCCAAGCAGTATTGAACTGAAGAGTTTGATCATGGCTCAGATTGAACGCTGGCGGCAGGCCTAACACATGCAAGTCGAGCGGATGACGGGAGCTTGCTCCTTGATTCAGCGGCGGACGGGTGAGTAATGCCTAGGAATCTGCCTGGTAGTGGGGGACAACGTTTCGAAAGGA